>NZ_JBIUBL010000016.1:0-220832 GCF_044548015.1 Streptomyces sp. NPDC052236
GGGGGGGGGGGGGGGGGGGGGGGGCCCCCCCCCCGGGGGGGGGGGGGGGGGGGGCGGGGGGGGGGGGGGGCCCCCCCCGCCCCCCCCCCCCCCGGGGGGGTTTGGGGGGGGGGGGGGGGGGGCCCCCCCCCCCCCACAACGACCCGCACCCACGCACCCGCCCCGCACCCCCTAGGCCCACCCCCCTCCCCCCTCTAAAGTGTGCGCAACGCGGACCCACCGAACCTCCCGCGCGGCGCCAGGCTCCTCCCGCAGCCAAGGCGGCACCCCCGCGGTGGAGGACCGGCCCGGCCGGCGGCTCCGGGGGGAGCGCGTCGTCGGCCGGGTCAGGCCGGTCAGGTTGCTCCGGTGAGGTACGCCGACACGACCACGTTCGCGCCGTACGTCCGCGTCGCGCGGTCGAACGTCCCCCCGCAGGTGATCAGCCGCAGCTCCGCCCGCCCGTCCTGGCGCGGCCCGTACACCTTCCGCGGATCGAACCGGTCCCGCCCGAAGACCTGCACGTCATCGATGGTGAACTCGGCGACCGAGCCATCTGCCCTCGTCACCCTGACCTTCCCGCCGGGCCGGGCGGAGCTCAGGCGGTAGAAGACGGCCGGTTTGGTCTCGGTGTCGACATGGCCGACCAGCAGCGCGACGCCCGCCTCGCCCGGCCGCGTACCGCTGCCGTACCAGCCGACCGTGTACGGCATCCCGTGCGGGGGCGGGTCTATCGCGCCCGTGGAGTCCAGGCCACGCGGAACGACCGGGGCCGTGACGCGTATCGAGGGGATCTCGACCCGGTGCGGCTTCACCGGCCTCACGGGCTCCAGCGGGTCGTGCGCGGGCGGCATACGTACGCCCGCCGGGCGGCCGACGGCCGCCACATCGCCGGTGGTGGGGGCGGAGGTGCCGCCGGGACCATCGGCGATCTCGCGGCCCCAGAGCGAGAGACCGAGCAGCAGCGCCGCCCAGGCCACTCCGGTGAGCAGTCGGCCATGGGGGCCGGTCGGGTGTTCGACGGAGGCCATGGCATGTCAATCCGTGTCCGTGCGGCGGCGCCGCCGCGAGGTGCGCAGGGCCACGGCCACCGCGGCAATCCCCGCGAGCACCAGGCCGATGATGGTGTGCGGGGTTCCGGGGCCCGCGTCTTCCGTACGCACATCCCCGGCGGCGAGAGGCGCGGCGCCACCGCCGCCCGCCCGCACCGGGGCGACGGGTGTCTGGTGATGCGTGGGCCGGCTCGTCGGCGGAGGGGCCGGGACACCGGTCGCCGGGTGCTTGGGCGGGTGCGTCGGCAGATGACGCGCGCCGACCTGAACGCTCCCCGCCCGCGGATGGTCACTGCCGTCACAGGCGACATGCACCTCGTACGTGCCGGACCTCGCGGACGACTTGACCATCGTGTTCCCGGACAACAGGGAGCGCCCCGAGCCCGCCAGCTCCGCGTTCACAACAAACGCCCGGGATCTCACGGTGCCCGTCGTCCCCTTGCAGCCCGATACGCGGATCTCCACGTCGCCCCCCGGCACACTGCGGGACGGCCCGACCGTGGCCCGCACGGAATCGTCGGCGTACGCGGCAGGCGCGGCGACGGACGACACCACTCCCAGCACGACGGCCGCCCCTGCGGCACGGAGAGCAATCAACCCTGAACGCATCGTGAACCTCCTGGTAGGAAAAGGTTCACGCGCACGGGGCGTTTCCGCATCCTCAGCAGCGGCCCACTGGCCCGTACGGACCACGTGACCTGCTCAGATCTCACATACGATCGATGAGATCCGCCTGGTTCTCCACCCCGGACCTGAGGACGTGATCGAGCCGCGGGACACGACGGAGTGACGCACGCCTTTGATCCCTGTGCCGTCCGGTAGTAGCCCGGTGCGGCCCGCGGATCAGGGACATACCTGCGGCCGATGCGGAAGGCCCCGTACGTGGTCGTTACCCTTGGCCACTCGTAAGTCCCGCGTCCGGCAGGAGAACCCCCATGGCAGAGCGCAAGCCGATCGAGTCCTGGCTTACCGACATGGACGGCGTCCTGATCCACGAGGGTGTTCCGATCCCTGGTGCCGACTCCTTCCTCAAGCGGCTGAAGGAGTCCGGGAAGCCCTTCCTGGTCCTCACCAACAACTCCATGTACACCGCGCGCGACCTGCACGCCCGGCTCGCCCGCATGGGCCTCGACGTGCCGGCCGAGAGCATCTGGACCTCAGCCCTGGCGACCGCGAAGTTCCTGGACAATCAGCACCCCGAAGGCACCGCCTACGTCATCGGCGAGGCCGGGCTGACCACGGCCCTGCATGACATCGGATACATCCTGACCGACCACGAACCCGACTTCGTGATCTTGGGAGAAACTCGGACGTACTCCTTCGAGGCGATGACGAAGGCGGTTCGACTGATCAACAGCGGTGCCCGCTTCATCGCCACCAACCCGGACGAGACCGGGCCGTCCGCCGAGGGGGCGTTGCCCGCAACTGGCTCGGTGGCCGCGCTGATCACGAAGGCGACCGGCAAGAAGCCTTACTTCGTCGGCAAGCCGAACCCGCTGATGATGCGGACCGGGCTGAACTCGATCGGCGCGCACTCAGAGACCTCGGCCATGATCGGTGACCGCATGGACACCGACGTTCTGGCCGGGCTGGAAGCCGGCATGGAAACCTTCCTGGTGCTCACAGGGCTGACGAGCCGGGACAACATCGACCGATACCCGTACCGGCCGACCACGGTCGTCGACTCGATCGCGGATCTCGTCGACCGCGTTTGATCGTCTCGGCAGATACAGAGAAGGCCCTCCCAGTACCGCAGGGAGGGCCTTCCTGGTTTTCAGTGCCGCCGGGCGCGCAGCCGCCGGGATACCAGCACCAGGGCCCCACTGCTCAGCAGTACGGCGCCGATCGCGACCCCGAGGCGGATGAGGGAGCCGGTGCCGGTGGTGGCGAGTTCGTCGCGGGCGGCGTCGGTGGCGGCGTCGGTGGCGTCCGATCCGGGACCGTCCTCCTCGGTCTCCTCGCCTTCCGCGGTCTGCTGGTCGACGACGGCGAAACGGTAGTCGCCTGACTCGCCCACCCAGTCCCCGTCGTCGCCCTGCCGCTGGACGATCGCGGCATTGACCGTGACCTCGTTGGACGGGATGTCCGCGCCCATCGCGACCCGGACCCTGACGGTGACCGTCTTCCTGGCGGGCACGGCGAAGCCGGGGAAACCGTCGTCCAGGACGCCGACGATCTCGTCCTCGGCGGTCGTCTCCAGGGCCACCGGCCGCCAGCGGGCCGTCTGGCCGTCGTAGAACTCCAAAGCCATCCGGGGCGGGGCGAGTCCGCCGTCGCGGCCGGTGAAGATGATCACGGGGTGGATGTTGGTGCAGGGCTGGGCGGTGGTGTTGGCGAGGTCCAGGGACCACTCCTCGAAGCCGCCGCCGGAGTGCTGCACGGCCGGGCCGCCGTGGATGCGGGTGTCGAGGGGGAACTCGGGGTCGGTGACCTTGCCGCAGATCGGCTGCCGGCTCTCGGGCGGACCGGCGGGCTTGGAGGAAGAAGGGGAAGGAGTGGTGTCGGCGGCGGCAGTACCGGCAGCGGCACCCGCCGTACCGACGAGGACGGCAAGGGCGGCAAGGACGGCAAGGGCGTTGCGCAGTCGCATGGGTCGCATGGGCGGCGTGGCCTTTACTGTTCGGCTGTTCTCGGCTGCTCGGCTGTTCGGCTGTTCGGCTGTTCGCGAATCGCCGGGGGATCACCCGGTCGTGAGGCGCGGGGTTCGGGGCGGAGCCCCGACAGGGGGGCCCGAGGCAAATCAAGCCCCGCTGGGGTACCTCCCCCGCCCGCGCTGGGGGTCCCCCCACGCCCTCAGGGCGTGGGGGGAGTAGGGGGAGATTGAGGCGCGGGGTGCCGGGGGCAGCGCCCCCGACATGGGCCCGAGCGTTGGCGCCCCTCCCGCGTCCCGACCCTGCCACGCGCGCGTGGCCGTCGCCGTACGGAGGCCACCGCCGTACGGCCGAACAGCCGCCCAACTCCCTCGTATCAGCGTATTTTCGGTCCGAGCTGTGCCGCCTCGGCCCGCCCGAACACGGGCGCGAGCACCAGCTGCGCGGCCCCCTCCGCCACCAGATGCGCGCCCCCTTCGGCGAGGGCCACCGGAACGCGTACGCCCTCGGCGACACCCCGTACGAACGGCTCGGCGACCGCGACGACGACCCGCCCGCCCAGCAGTACGCGGTCGATGTCGAGCAGCTCGACCAGGTTCGCCGCGCCGGTGCCCAGCACCCGGGCGGCCCGGTCGTAATCGCCGTGGGCGACGGCGGCGAGGCAGAGCGCCTCGATGCACCCGCGCTTGCCGCAGCCGCACGGCGGCACCACCTCGGGCCGCCGCGCCCCGTCGAGCTGGATGACCTGATGCCCGAACTCACCGGCGCCCGTGCGCGCGCCGCGGTACAGAGCCCCGCCCAGGACGAGCCCCGCCCCCAGCCCCGTACCGAGATGCAGATACGCGAAGGAGTCGCCGGGTCCGCGCAGGGCTAGCCCCAGGGCGGCGGCGTTGGTGTCCTTGTCGAGCACCACTGGTACCCCCAGCCGCGCGGCGAGCGTGTCCCGCAGGGGAAAGCCCTCCCACTGCGGAAACCCGGTGACGCGGTACGGCACACCCGTGACGTAGTCGAGCGGTCCGGGCATCGCGACACCGACACCGAGCAGGGGCAGGGGAAGGGCTTCTCCGAGACCCCCGGGACGGCCGGGACCCCCGGGACCGCCGAGCCCCCCTCCCCGAGCCGCGAGCAGCGCCCGCACCTCGCCCACCGCCGCCTCGACCACCGTCTCCGCCCCCGCGCCCAGATCCAGCGGCGCGCTACGAACCGCCACCGCCGTGCCCGCGAGGTCCAGCAGGGTCACCGTCAGCTCGTCGCGGTCCAGGTGCAGCCCGACCGCGTGCCCAGCCGACGGCACCAGGCGCAGCACCGTGCCGGGCCTGCCGCCGGTCGACGCGCGGCGGCCCGCGTCGGCCGCCAGGCCCTCCTCCCGCAGCCGTGCCGTGATCTTGCTGACCGCCTGCGGGGTGAGGCCGGTGCGCTCGGCGAGCTCCAGCCTGCCTATGCCGCGCTCACCCGCCGTACGCAGCAGATCGAGCACCAGCGCGGCGTTGTGGCTGCGCAGCGCGGGCAGGTTCGCCCCTACTCCCGTGATGGCCGTCATATGCCCCATTGTCCCGTCCGCTTGCACTTTGGCAACAGCGTTGCTTAAGTGGCCGTATGACTGACACCCGCGCCCGCACCCCTCTGCGCGTAGGACTCGTCGGCTACGGCCTGGCGGGTTCCGTCTTCCACGCCCCGCTGATCGCCGCGACCGAGGGCCTCGCCCTCGACACGATCGTCACCTCGAACCCGGAGCGGCAGGAGCAGGCCCGCGCCGAGTTCCCGGGCGTACGCATCGCCGCCGCGGCCGGCGAGCTGTGGGAGCGGGCCGGTGAGCTCGATCTGATTGTGATCGCCTCCCCGAACAAGACGCATGTCCCGCTCGCGACTGCCGCCCTCAAGGCCGGTCTGGCGGTCGTGGTCGACAAGCCCGTCGCGGGCACCGCCGCCGAGGCGCGTGAGCTCGCCGCCCTCGCCGAGGAGCGCGGGCTGCTGCTCTCCGTCTTCCAGAACCGCCGCTGGGACAACGACTTCCTGACCCTGAAGAAGCTGATCGCGGACGGCGAGCTCGGTGACGTACAGCGCTTCGAGTCCCGCTTCGAGCGGTGGCGTCCGCAGCTCAAGGGCGGCTGGCGCGAGTCGGGCGACCCGCAGGAGGTCGGCGGTCTGCTGTACGACCTGGGCAGCCATGTGGTCGACCAGGCGCTGACGCTGTTCGGCCCGGTCGTACGCGTATACGCCGAGGCTGACGTACGCCGTCCGGGCGCCGAGACCGACGACGACACCTTCATCGCGCTCACGCACGCGAACGGCGTCCGCTCGCATCTGTACGCCAGTGCCACGACCGCCCAGCTCGGCCCGCGTTTCCGGGTCCTGGGCTCGGCGGCCGGATATGTGAAGTACGGCCTGGACCCGCAGGAGGCGGCCCTGAAGGAGGGCACGCGCCCGACCGGCGACGGCGGCACGTGGGGCGTGGAGCCCGAGGAGCTGTGGGGCCGTGTCGGCGCGGGAGACTCGCCGCTGACCGACGGCGGCCGGCCGGTCGAGACGGTGCCGGGCGACTACCCGGCGTACTACGCGGCGATCGCGACGGCGCTGCGCGACGGTACGGCCCCGCCGGTCACCGCGCAGGAGGCGGCGGCCACACTGGACGTACTGGAGGCGGCGCGCCGCTCGGCGCGCGAGGGCGTCACGGTGGAGGTCACCACATGAGCAGTTCCAGCAACCCCCACAGCAACCCCGACGGCAATCCCGGCAACGCCGGCAGCAAGCCCGCGGACGCCTCGCAGCCCACCATCGATGAGCTCGTCGCACAGGAGCGGCAGCTGACGCTGCGCGGCTTCTCGTACGACGATGCCTGGGCGCTCGGCAGCATGCTGGTCGAAATGGCGCATTTGCGGCAGGCGTCGGTCGCGATCGACATCCGGCGCGGGACGCAGCAGCTCTTCCACTGCGCGCTGCCCGGGTCGAGCACCGACAACGACGCGTGGATCGACCGCAAGCGCCGGGTGGTCGAGCGGTACGGCGAGAGCTCGTTCCTGGTGGGGACGCGGTTCCGCGTGAAGGGGACGACGTTCGAGGAGTCCTCGCGCCTGGACCCGGATGTGTACGCGGCGCACGGCGGCTCGTTCCCGATCACGATCCAGGGTGTGGGCGTGGTCGGCTCGGTCACGGTCTCGGGTCTGCCGCAGGCGGAGGACCACGCGATGGTGGTCGAGGCGCTGGAACGCTTCATCGCAACGTGAACGACGACGCGACGTAACGACAACAACCGAGACCAGGGCCACGGGGAAACCCCCGTATCTCCGCGGCCCTTCCGGCCCCGCGGCTGCGGGTACCCCCACCCGCAGCCGCGCGGGCATCAACGCCCGCCCCGCCGCCGCCCCTGCTACGCGTCCTTGAACTCCTGGCGCTGGCGGCCCAGCCCTCCGATCTCCAGCTCCACCACATCACCGGCCCGCAGGAACGGCTTCGGCTCCGGCTGCCCCAGCGCCACGCCCGCCGGCGTCCCGGTGTTGATGACGTCGCCCGGGTAGAGCGTCATGAACTGGCTGACGTACCGCACGACCTCCGCCACCGGGAAGATCTGGTCCGCGGTGGTGCCGTCCTGCTTGAGCTCGCCGTTGACCCAGAGTTTCAGGCTCAGCGTCTGCGGGTCGGGCACCTCGTCCGCCGTCACCAGCCACGGGCCCAGCGGGTTGAACGTCTCGCAGTTCTTGCCCTTGTCCCAGGTGCCGCCGCGCTCGATCTGGAACTCGCGCTCCGAGACGTCGTGCGAGACCGCGTACCCCGCGACGTACGACAGCGGGTCCTCGTCGTCCTCCAGATAGCGGGCCGTACGCCCGATCACGATCGCGAGCTCGACCTCCCAGTCGGTCTTGCGGCTGCGGCGCGGTACGAGGACGGTGTCGTACGGGCCGACGACCGTATCGGCGGCCTTGAAGAAGACGACGGGCTCGGCGGGAGTCGCCGAACCGGTCTCGGCGGCGTGATCGTGGTAGTTCAGCCCGATACACACGACCTTGCCGATACGGGCGAGCGGCGGACCCGTACGGACCCCGTCGGCCTCCAGGACAGGCAGCTCGCCCGCGTCGGCGGCGGCCCGTACGCGGGCGAGGGCGGAGGCGTCGGCGAGGAGGTCTCCGTCGATGTCCGTGACAAGGCCGGACAGGTCGCGCAGCGTCGTACCGTCCTGGTCGAGCAGGGCCGGGCGCTCGGCGCCCGGCGTGCCGACTCGCAGCAGCTTCATGTGTGTCTCTCCTGGTGTACGGCGGGGGTTGGCCGATCCTCCAAGACATCCGACCACTCTGCAAGACCCCGTTCACAACCTGGACCGCTAGGGGGCGGTGGCGAGCGCTCCCGCGGCGGGCATGTCCCGGTAGAGGACGGCCCGCTCGACGGCGGACCAGGTGGTGCTGGTGACGACGTAGAGCGCGGCGGCCAGTGGCACCACGGCCACGGTGAAGAGCGTGGCGAAGGAGAGCAGCGGCATGATCTTCGTCATCGCCCCCATGCCCGGCGCCTGCTCCCCGACGACCGGCATGGCCGCCATCTGCCGCTTGGTACGCCCGTAATTGAAGGTCGCCACGGCGGCGACGATCACGAACAGCGCGACGTAGACCATGCCCGCGCCACCGAAGGCGCCGCCGTGCGCGAGCGCGTCGTGCCAGCGGTCCCCGAGGGGCGCGTCGAAGAGGGTGTGGCTGAGGAGCCCGTTGGGCTCGCCGCCGATCCGCGCGCTGGAGAAGAGGTGGTACATCAGGAAGAACGCGGGCAGCTGGAGCAGGCTCGGCAGACACCCGGCGAGGGGCGAGACCTTCTCCTTGGCGTGCAGTTCCATGACGGCTTTCTGCATCCGGTCCGGGTTCTTGGCGTGCTTCTTGCGCAACGCGGCGATCTGGGGTGAGAGGCGGGCCTTGGCCTTCTGCCCGCGGGCGGCGGCGCGGGAGAGGGGGTGGACCGCGAGCCGTATGAGCGCGGTGAAGACGACGATCGCGGCGGCGGTGGCGGAGGCGTCGAACAGGGGCTGGAGGAGGTCGGCGAGGTGTGCGACCAGGCTGGCGAAGACAGACATGGGTGAGCCCTCCGAGGGGTCTCGTCGTGCCGTGGATGAGAACGTGCGGCATGACGACCCGGCGAGGGCTTACGTACTTCGTACGTCTTGTACTGCGTGCCCTACGCGGCCGTCGGAAGAAGACGGCCAGGGGCTCGGGGCCTGCTCCGCCCGCGTGCGTCGGGATCACGCTGCGGAAGGAAGGCGGTGCGCTGCTCGCGGTCGCGGATGGCGGTACGGACCCGGGTGCGGGGCACGGCGGGGGCGCAGCGCGCGCTGATGACGGCGCAGACGACGAGCGCGGAGCCGGCGGCGGCGGTGGCCGTCGCGGCGAGGGCTACGGCGGCGGTGAGGCTGCCGCCGTCGATCAGCAGGACTTCGGCGAGGAGGACGATGAGCAGCGCGATACGGCGGTCCATGTTCCCTCCCCCTCACTCCACTCGCTGTTCTCGCTGTTCGAACCCTCACCCTAACGCGGGCTCATGGATTTCAGCTCCCCCCAGATGATGAGCCGGTACCTGGAGCTGTACTCGGGCGTACAGGTGGTGAGGGTGAGGTAGTAGCCGGGCTCGCTGTACCCGGCGCCGGGCTTTACGAGGCTGCGGGGCACGGGCGCGATCACCCCGGTATCGCGGGGCGAGGTCTGCGCGAGGCGGCTGCCGACGACGTACACGTAGATCGCTTCGCGCGTCTCGACCTGGATCGTGTCGCCGCCGCGGAGGCGGTTGATGTGCCGGAAGGGCTCGCCGTGGGTGTTGCGGTGCCCGGCGACGGCGAAGTTCCCGGCCTGGCCGGGCTGGGCGGTCTGCGGGTAGTGCCCCACATACCCGCTGTCGAGGACACCCTTCTTGGCGATGCCGTGGGCGACGGGGGCGACGACGTTGAGGCGGGGGATGCGGAGGAGGGCGTAGGCGCGGTCCCGGCGGGAAGCGGAGGGGCGCCGGTTTCCGGTGTCCTGCGCTCTGGCCTCACCCGGCCCATCAGCGCCCCGACCCCCCTCGGCGTACGCGGGTTCCTGTGGTTTTGGTAGATCCCCCCACTCCCGCTCAAGGGCGTGAACCTGGCGCTGGGCGTCCTGTCTGGCCTGCTGGTTGGTCCACCACAGCTGATGTACGACGAGGAGGAGTACGACAACCCCGAGGGTGACGGCGACCTCGGCGGCACCCCAGAGCCCACGCCCGAGGGCAACCCGCGTACGCGACCTGCGCCCGTGCACCACGACCGGTATCCGCTCCTGCCCCTGCTTCCTTTCCCGCACGGCGGCACGATAGGTCGTGCCGATCCAACCCACCAGACATGTGACATGTGCTCGGCCCTCGGTGTGGTCTACGGCGCATCCCGCTGGACGCCCGTACAGCAGTACGGTGTCCCTCATGCGCCCCGACACGCCTGCCGACCACACCACCGAAGCCGAGCGCCTGCTGCGTACCGCGGCGCAGTACCCCGAGGACCATGAGCCCCTGCTCCTCCAAGCGGCGGCCCATTTGGAACTGGCGGGCGACCGCGAACAGGCCTCGACGCTCTACGACCGCCTGCTCGCGGCCGGCCCCGAGCACCCGCTGCTGGTCAAGGCCCTCCAGGCGGCCAACCTGTGGGAGTACGGCCACGAGGCGGAGGCCCGCGCCCTGATCGCCGGCATCCGCGCGGCGGCCCCGGCACAGGCCGCGCCGTGGGAGATCATCGCCGAGACGCTGGAGTCCCACGACGAGCTGGAGGCGTCGCACGACTGCTTCACGACGGCGGTCACCCAGCTCCTCACCCCGGACGAGGACGAGGTCCCGTACGCGACCCAGTCCCTCCTCACAGGCCGCCACCGCGTCCGCCGCCTGCTGGGCCTGCCCCACGACGAGTGGGACGCCCTGGCGGACCGAGTCCACGGCGGATCCGTCTCCCTGGACGAACTCCACGACCCGAAGCGCCTATGGACCCTGGGCTCCGACAACCCCGCCGAACTGAGGGCGGAAATCGCCCGCCTCCGCTCGGAACTGGGCTCCTTCCGCTCGGCCCTCTCCCGCCCCTTCCCGGTGGCGGTCCTGCACTGGCCGGAACCGGAACTCGCGGAACTGCTGACGGCGTACCCCGAGCTCCAGACCGAATACCCGACCCACGCGGCCCACTTGACGGACATCGAGGCCTCACTGCGCGACCTGTCCGCGACGGGCACCCAGAACCTGGGCATCGTGACGGCAACGGTCCCGTCGTACGAGGCATTCGCAGCCTCAGAACAGTCCTCCCCATCGAACGCGGACCTGCTCCCCCAGTACGCAACGACTCTGGCGGCTCGGGGCCGGGCAACTCCGTGGCCTCCGCCGAAGGGTGCCCCGTGCTGGTGCGGCTCGGGCACGGCGTACCGGGACTGCCACGGGGTGCCGCACCAGTCATGAGACCCCGAATTCCCGGTATGAACCCCTCCTCCGCAGGCGTCTCCGCCCGGATGAGCCGCCAAGGGTCCCGCGACACCGCGTGCGAGATCGCCGTACGCAAGCTCCTCCATGCGGAGGGCCTGCGCTATCGACTGAACGTCCCGGTCCCCGGCATGCCTCGGCGCACAATCGACATCGTCTTCGGCCCGGCCAAGGTGGCAGTATTCCTGGACGGTTGCTTCTGGCACGGCTGCCCGCAGCACGCGACCCAGCCGAAGGCAAATGCCGAATGGTGGCGCGCCAAGCTCGACAAGAACATGGCCCGCGACCGCGAGACGACCGAGCATCTCGAAGCACAGGGGTGGACGGTCCTGCGCTTCTGGGAGCACCAGGTGCCCCGTGAGGTGGCCACCGACGTCGCGGTAGCCGTGCTCCGGCACCGCTCCGGGAAATGAAAGACATCGCAGTCACCATTCCGCATCGACATCAATGACGAGGCCGCATATCGTCGACGGCACAGATCGTTGATCTTGTTTCGGTAGGGGGCTCACATGGGGAGATTAAGATCGGTCGACGTGTGCTCCGGGGCGGGGGGACTCGCGTTGGGCCTTGAGCGTGCCGGTTTCGATCCGGTGCTGCTCCTGGACAACAAACGGGTCGCGTGCGAGACCCTGCGCCTCAACAGGCCAACGTGGAACGTCCTTGAGATGGATCTTCTGGACTTCGATCCTGCGGAGCACCAGGAGAGCTACGACGTGGACCTGCTTTCCGCAGGGCTGCCCCGTGTGAAATCGTCGGCGACCGTAAAGAGAGTGGAAACGGGTGCCGAGCTGCAACTGCTGAAAGCCACGGTCCTTCTGGCCCACGCCGTTCAACCACGAGCCTTGCTGATCGAGAGCGTGCCCGGACTCGTGGACGGTCCGGAGTTCACGAACGTGCGCGAATTCATCCGGAAAGAACTTGAGCACCTCGGTTACGGATTCCACTGGTTCGTCGTCAATGCCGCTGACTTCGGCGTTCCCCAGGACCGGAAGCAAGGCGTGCTCGTCGCATTGAAGGATCGCTACTTCGGCGCCTTCCAGGAGCCGACACGGACCACAGCTCAGCAAATCACGGCCGGCGAGGCCCTGCACGCATCCATGTCTCAGCGCGGCTGGACAGGTGCCGCCGCATGGGCGGCACAGGCGGACCACGTCGCACCGACCCTCGTGGGCGGTTCGGACAATCGTGGGGGACCCGACCTCGGGCTGACCGGCACCAAGAAAGCCTGGGCTCGCATGGGCATCAATGGCGGGGCCTTGGGGGACGAGGTGCCAGGACCGGACGGCGTCCAGGAGTCGGACAATTCCTCGTCCGGTCTGAAGAAGATCACAGTGCCACAGACGGCCATCCTGCAGGCCTTCCCCGAAGACTGGGTGTTCGCCGGCAAGAAGACGGCACAGTACCGCCAGATCGGCCACGCTTCCCCGCCTCCCGTCGGCGAGGCGCTGGGCAGGTCCGTCGCCAAGGCCCTGAATTCCTGAGGCGGCCGGCCCTTTCGGTCGTCGAGGGGGCCAACACTCCCACCTGGACGTGAGGCATGAAGACGACCCCTCGGCTCCTGACGGAGAACCCACTACACCCAGCCGGCTACACTTCGCTCTCATGACCGCCCCCACTTCACAACAGCCCCCTGCCGCACCACTTCAGGTCGTTGACCTGTTTGCCGGGCCTGGTGGGTTGGACGTGGCCGCGCGGGATCTGAAAGTGCCTGTATTCACCGGCATCGAGTGGGATGCGGATGCCTGCAAGACTCGTGTGGCAGCCAAGCTCCCCACGACACCAGGTGACGTGCGCCACTACAAGCCTGCTGATTTTCCGACCGCCAACGTCCTTGCGGGTGGACCTCCGTGCCAGACGTATACCGTCGCCGGTGGTGGTGCCGGACGCCGCGCCTTGGAGGAGGTGCTCAGCCTCGCCAAGCGTATGGCCGCTCGCGAGGACGTCACCGAGCACCTTGAGAACCTGGACGACGAGCGCACCGGTTTGGTGTTGGAGCCTTTGCGGTGGGCCCTTGCCGCGATAGACGAGGGCCGTCCCTACAAAGCGATCGTGCTGGAGCAGGTGCCGGCCGTACTGCCCGTATGGGAGGTGGTGGGTGAAGCTCTCGACGACGAGGGCTATTCGGTGGCGTACGAAGTGCTGCACACGGAGGAATACGGGGTACCGCAGACCCGCCGTCGGGCGATCCTGATTGCTCGCCTCCGCACCGGCACCGGCGAGGTCGTTGCTGCTATGCCCAAGGCCACCCATCGCCGATACAGGAAAGGCGTGCCTCGTACTGAAGGCGACCCAAATCTGCTGCCATGGGTGAGAATGGGCGACGTGCTCGATCGACAGGAGCCGTTTGTCGTTGTCTCCAATTACGGCACCGGAGGAGACCCGAAAGCCCGCGGTCTGCGCACCTCTGCCGAACCGTCTGCCACCGTCACCGGAAAAATCTCCCGGAATCGTGTCGTGAAGCCTGACGGCACCGAGCTTTCCCCGTCACGTATCACGATTCGAGAAGCAGGACTACTGCAGACATTCCCGGCCGATCATCCGTGGTCCGGTAATGGCATCGCACAGCAAATCGGCAATGCCATTCCGCCGCGCCTTGCCGCCCACGTTCTCGCTGCGGCGCTGGACCTTACAGATGATGTTCTCGCCGGCGCCATCGCCGCAGGAGACGGCTCCACCACTGCGGAGTTGATCAGCCCTCACCCTTGACCTTCCCTCGGACCCGGGGCGTCAACGAACAGCTCCTCGAAGTAGGCGACAAGGGTGTCCACAGCCTTCTCCGGCACTGGTCCGTCGTCTGGTCCGTCAGGCAGTCCACCGCACGCTGCTCGACGAATGGGCCTACCAGCCGCCCCTACGCCTCAAAGGCCGAACGACAAGCAGCGTTTCCCCACTGGCTGGACTGGTTACAACTACCACCGACCCCGTTCCGGAATCAGCGGCCAACCACCCGCCGGCGGCGTCACCAACTCTCCCCGAACAACACACCTAGTCCTGCGCGGCCCCGGACCGAGCTCGGTCACGCAACGGTGCCTCTGCGGCGAATCGCTCGAACATCCGCGACAAAACCTCGCAGGAGGAGCGCCGCGCAGTGCCGTCGTCCGGCCCTTCGGGGAGCCGGTTCCACGGAACAGCCGGGGCCGATTCCGCATCGTCGATCCAGTCGGTGAGTGCGGCGTGGTCGGGCGCCTCGTCCGGAGCGATCACCTCGTACATGAGTGTGCTGCCAGCCGTATTGACTGCCGTACAGAGCGCGTTGACCCGATCCCCGAGTCGCGTGGCTCCCTCGTCGGCCAGCCCTTTGAGAACTCGCACCAAGGCCAGTGCGGTGGGCTTGTGATCGATGACAGCGAGCCGGAGCGCAGTGTTGGTCATGTCCTGATTGCGGCAGGCAATCTCCGCGGGGGTGTAATCGGGCCCGTCGCGGAACATCTCGGCGGCCCACCACAGTCGGGCGAAGGCCTGGCTGTAGTGAGGGCCTACGAACCTGGCGCTGTTGACTTTCCTGGACGCACCGTCGCTGGACTCCCCGGACGGCATATGTCGCCACAGGACGAAGTCCGGTGCCACGGCCAGCGCCAGGAAGTTCCACAGACCCGGGTTCGCCGCCTCGGCACGGGTCATCCGCAGGGTCGCGTGCAGCCGAGGTGCCAGCCAGGCATCGGCGTCGGTCCGCGCAGCATCGAACCTGTGCATCGCCTCCTCGACGATCTCCCGCACCGGGGCAGCGCTCCACCGGACGGAGTCGCCCTCGATCGGCGTGCTCGCCCGGAGGATCGCCACCTGCGGCAGGCCGTCCTGTCCCGCGCGCACCCCATGAGTGAGGAAGGCCGTGGCGAGGTTAGTGGGGAGCAGCGCGAGCCGTTCGGGGGGCTCGATGTGGTGTCGGCTCATCGGCTCGCTTCCTGGGGACGGGTTACAGCGCGGATGGCCGCCGTCAGGTTCTTGGGCACCTGGCCGCGCTTTCCGGCTGCGAACTGAATCCGCGACTGGACCTCCGCCCACCCTCGGCCGTCACCTCGACGGCTGTGGGCCTCACCCAAGGCCTCGGAGAGAGGCAGCCCGGGAAACACCTCAGGAAGCATGGAGCGCAGCACTGATCCCCGCCACCCACCAGGCAAGTGTGGGGTGCCGTCCTCATCGAATTCGAGGTCGCTCAGCGCGGAGTGGAACATCGTCGCCCAGACCTCTCCCGCGATCTGCGCGGCCACCAGTCCGGCGGTCGCCTTCTCCAACGGGCCGCGAGCGCCGGACAGCAGCTCGGGAAGCCCCTCGAAGGACGTGTTGAGCAGGACGGCCGGCACATCTCCGGTGGTGTCGATCAACCAAGGCGCATCCATGAACGGGCGCAGCCACTCCTGCGGCCCGTCTCGGAAATCCTCCTCCAAAATCTCCAGATCGCGTTGTCTGGTGGGAGTGCGGGCAAGCAGGTCCACAATCCAGGGCGTATCCGTGGTACCGAGGACACGCCCGTCGACTCCACCGTGGCTGCCGACGACGCTCACGTCGAGGACGGCGCGCGCCACGTGAGTGGAGCGGTGCACTCGGACCTCGCCTCGCCAGTGGGGGTCGTCACGACGGCGTTCTAGACGACTCACCCTGCGGGTGTTGGTGGCTCCCTCGGACAGTGCGGCGACGCAGGTGACTCCGGACCACGGGCCGTCGGCCAATTCATCCATGGGTAGGGAGACTTCGAGATCGAGTACGCCTTCGGTCCAGTCGTCCCGCTCGATCTGATGGAGAGCGACGACCTGATCGCGTTGGGAGATCAGCGAGAGCTGCAGCGGCTTCCCGTCTATGCTCGCCCCTCGAACGGTGACCTCAATCTTCCCTACCAAGGTCGGGTACGCGTACACGGTGCTCACGCCGAAGCCTCCCGTGCCTGCTGGATGTCCACGATCACACCGGCCATGGCGGCCGCCACTGGGTGGCTGCCGACAGCCGTGACGCCACCGAAGCGCGCCGACCGTACATCCGGATCGATGAGCAGCCTGCCGTCGACCATCTCGCAGTTTTCCTTCGCGAACAGCTCCGCCCACTCCAATGAAGGACGCCCCCCTGATCGCACATCGAACTTGACCACCGGCAGCAGCTGCCAGCGGTCGTCGCGCTGCGGAACGGTCAGCGTCACGTCCAAGGTCCAGGCCCCATCTCTGTCCACCTTCCCTACGACCCGGTCCACGAGCGGGTGTCCGTGGCCACGACGCCCACTCACCGCCGCGGGCGCATCAAGGCGCAGCAGCTTCCGAAGAACCTCAGGGCCGGTCGAACCCCCGGCAGTCCGTCGACCGATCACGCCCCGCAGCGCTGCGTCCATGGCTGCGTTGAACTCGGTCAATCGCCGAGGCGCGTTGGCATAGGCGGCGGTGAGTTCCTCCGTCGCCCCCCACCTGTCGTGCTCCGGCGGCTCGGCGGCTCGTAGGAACGCCTCGGCGGCATGGGTCGCCGCGCCGTCGTCGCCAGTAGCGAAACCGGCGAGCAGGACGGCCTGGAAGGGGTCCACTCCCGGCCGCAGGCCGCGGGGACGCCGGGCCGTAACAGTCATCCGGGTGCCGCGCATGCAGGTGATGCGGCTGTGCTCCTCGTCCTTGTCGGCGGCAGGAGTGACCAGGAGTACGGCACGGTGGCTGTGTCCTTCAGCCCTGCGCCCGGCGGCCCGCAGCGGGGGGACAACAAGGGCGACGTCCACGGCGGCGACCTGTCCGGTGGCCGTGAGCTCGTCGACCGTCTCGCCGTCGATGTACGCCCGCAGCGCGTGGGCCAGCGCCGGGTGCCGGTCGAGCGGATCGACCCGCTGCTCCGGAACCACGAATTCACCATTGCGAAGAGCGCGGACCGAGGCTTCGAGCATGGCCGACGCCGAACGGCCGGAGGTCATGGCGGCCCAGAAATTGTCGGCCAGCGCCCGGCTGAGGGCCCCATGCAGGTCCTCCAGGGTGTCGCTGTTGCCTGCCGCGTCGTGAGCGCCGACGACGAGGAAAGAAGTTCCCGGGTCATCGCTGTCCCGATCGAGTCGCAGATCGGCGACCACCCGCTCGTCCGCCCACCAGGAGCGGGACACACCTTCGTGCTCTTTCTCCGTGTCCGGCTCGCCGAGCCAGGCAGGTCCGGCGTAGGCGACTCCGTCGACCTCTCGCCAGGGAAGGTCGAGACGTCCGACCACCCGGCGGGCCGCCCGCCCCTCATGTGTCTCGGACAGAGTGCTGTTGATCAGCACCAGACCGAGCCGGCTGGCCGCCCACAGGGTGGCCTTCCCCAGTCCGTATGAACCACCGGCCCGGTCATTGCTTTTGTGACTGTCGAGCTGCCGGCGGACCACGGCGGCGTACCGGCCGTCCCCGTACTCGGGACCGGTCAGACCCGAGGCGTTGTAGTCGTCCACCCGGAGAAGCAGAAGAGAGGAGTCTTCGCGCAACGCCCGAAGCCCTTCGGCGAGGACCCGGCCAACCTTCTGCTGGGACTGTGCCGCCGCTGTGTAGTGGGGCTCCAGCTCGTCCCACTTCAGCGCGGAGAGGAAGGAGTGCAGGTGTTCACCGGTCAGCTCGTGCAGGGTGAAGCGCACCCGCACCGGGCGTCGCGGGTCCAGCCGCTCGTCCAGGGAGTTCTGTGTGACCTCCCGGGCCAGCACGGCCAGGTTGGCGTCGAAGGCGAAGGCGGCCGCGTTGCCGTACTCCCGACCGCCGTCGTGGTGGGCGATCCGGTGATACCAGCCGATCGGTCGGGCCGATCCGGCGTCGGCGTCCCTGGTGACCAGGGTGGCGAGGTCCGTCTCCAGGATCTCGGCGATCCTGACCATCACCTCCGCCCGCGGCCGTGCCCTGCCGGTGACCCACGCCGACACTGCCGCGCGCGTCAGGTCCAGCCGCTTGGCAAACTCCGCCTGCGACATCCCGCTGCGACGCAGCTGACGCCCAAGCCACAGGCCGAAGTCCTCGGTGTTCTCCATCGCCCCCACTTCCCCATCGGTTCCGGGCAGGGCCACGGTAGCACCCAGTTTGACGTCACCGACACTGTCAAATTGCAATAGACATGCACGATCGATTCGAGCGCCAGCAGGGTGGTTGAATTTTCTTCTGATCTTCAGATCAGAAGACCGGACCGCGTGGTACGGTTTTTCTGGACAACTCGCCACACGGCAAAGGCCGTTGAGGATCGCTTGCTCCGGGGGACGGCGAACTCTGTCCTCAGGCCAGTTGCACAGCTTTTTCATGCGTCATCCGGTCACGGGCACCGTTGGCGCGCCCATAGGGAGGGGACCCCACATGAACGACGATGAGGCCTGGATGGCGTGGTTTCTCAAGGAGTACGACGAAACGGAGGACCCTGATCTCCGCGCCGAGCTTCTGATGTGTCACGGTATCCACCCCCAGGTTCTGGCCTCGGAGCGGCGGCGCCTCGCCCGCCGCGCGCAGAGCCTGCCCACGGAGCAGACCACCACCCCCTCGGTCCCGCCCGTGCCCCGCACGTCCCGTGCCACCCGCCGCCCCACCACCCCTCGGCGCGCCGGTAGCCCCCGCACCTACCAGGTCACCCGCACCCGGAGGATCCGCACGGCCAAGCGAACCGCGACCGTTGTGACCGTGACGACGACGACCTTCACCACGGTCACGACCGTCACCACGGTCACCACGGTCAACAGCTGATCCCCTCTGCTTTTTCTCATAAGCTGTCCTGATTTGCTTCACCGGGGGTGCCGGCGTCATGCACCGGCACCCCCGTCCCCCCGCGTGTCCTCGGTTCGTTTTCTCTCATTCGAGAACAGGTGCCTCATGAACGACCGGCAGTTCGCCGACCCTACGCTCCCGCTCGTGATCGACACCGTGATCCGACAGTCCTCGACCGTCCTGAAGACGTACCAGGTCGACCCCGGGCTGATACAGGAGCATGCCAACGGCGAGCGCCGCATCACCCAGGGCGGTTACGGCGAACGTCAGCTGCTCGAACTCGTCCAGAACGCGGCGGACGAGATCGCGGCATCGCCCGGCGGCAAGTTGCACGTCGTCCTGACCGAAACCCACCTCTACTGCGCGAACGAAGGCACCCCGGTCACGCCGGAGGGCGCCGAGACGATCCTGCGCATGAGTGTCTCGCGCAAGCGTGGCGGGCAGATCGGCCGCTTCGGCGTCGGCGTCAAGTCCGTGCTCTCCGTGAGCGACTCGCCCCAGTTCTTCAGCGGGAACGGTGCCTTCGGTTTCGGCTTCGACCGGGACTGGTCCGCCGCCGAGATCGCCCAGGCCATCGGTCGGGAAGGCGACATCGACATGGACACCCCGGTGCTCCGCATGGCCCGGCCCCTCGACGTCGAACAGGAACGCGCCGACGACAATGTGCTGGACAAGCTCCTGCGCTGGGCCACCACCGTCGTCCGCCTGCCCTTGATGCCGGGTGCCGCCGAGCGTCTCGGACGCGACATCAGCGGGCACAGGAGTCGCAACGGGCGGGTGACGGAGGCATTCCCTGCCCACTTCCAGCTGTTCTCCTCCCACGTCGGCCAGGTACTCCTGCACGACGAGCGCACCATGCCCCCCGCGCGCCGGGAGATCTCGATCGAACCCAAGGGCATCCACCGCACCCTGAGGGAGGTGGCACGCGGCGCCAAGCAGACCACCGAGCAGTGGAAGGTGTTCTCTGTCCCCCACTCTCCCACCGACAAGGTCACGGACAGCGCCGGCGAGTTGCACAACCGGCCGGTGCTCGAAATCTCTTGGGCGGTGCCCGAATACACCGTCCGCAACGGCCTGTACGCCACGCCTGTCGGCAAGGGGTCGTTCTGGGCGTTCTTCCCGACGAAGTACGAGGTGTCGCTGACCGGCATCCTGAACGCCCCGTGGAAGACAAACGAAGATCGCCAGCACCTCCTGGACGGGAGCCCCTTCAACCGGGAACTACTGCAGGTCGCAGCTCGGTTGGTGATCGATACCCTGCCTCGGCTCGTGCCCGCCGAGGACCCCGCCGCCTACCTTCCCCTGCTGCCGGGCCGCACCAAGGAAAAGCTCAATTGGGCCGACGAGCATTTCCTCCGGCAGTTCTGGGAGATGGCTGCCCAGCGCCCCTCACTGCCTGACCAGAACGGCGAACTCCAGGTCCCTCGCGATCTGTTCATCACGCCGTCAGGTCTTGACAAGGAATGGGTGCGGATCTGGTCGGAGTACAGCGGCCGCCCCACCAACTGGGTGCACGGATCCGTCGACGCCTCCGACAGCCCCCTCCGCCGCGGCAAGATGATGCACATCCTGGACGCGGCCGGGAAGACACCCGAGAACGTCAAAGACTGGCTCGAGGCGCTTGTCGCAGACGGCTCCGCGGAGGCCTCGGGCCACGCCATCGAGATCCTGTCGCTGATGGTGCTCAAGGATCAGTCCGGAGGCTTGCGCGGGGACTCTCCGCTCACCGCCGAGGCCCGCAAGGCCCGGATCGTGCTGACCGAGGAGCACGGCGTCGTCGCCCCCGTAGCCGGTGAGATCTTCCACCGGACCTCCGCCGACACGCTCCGCGATGACATGGTCTACGTCCATCCGTCGATCTCCGAGCGCCCCGAAATGGCGCGGCATCTGCACAACATCGGCATCAGGGTCGCCGATGCGCAGGGACGGTTCGAGGGCGTCCTCGATCAGGGGTTCGGCAACTACGACAACAACGCATGGTCGAACTTCTGGATCCTGCTGCGCAGCGCCGGCGGCAGCGCGCAGGTCAACCGTATTCGTGCCAAGGTGCCCAAGCCGATGGAGACGCTGCGCGTCCGCACCCTGGACGGTCGTTACCGGCTGATGCGCGACTGCCTCCTGCCCGGACCGGTGGTGCCCGGCGACGGGAGCCGCGACAAGGCCATCGCCGTCGACCTGGACTTCCACGAAAGCGACAGACCGGTCTTCCGTGACCTCGGGCTGATCGACCGTCCCGCCGGCGGATACCGGCCCCACAAGGAGGCATGGTTCGAGGAATACCGGCAGGCCATTCACGACCGGCACCTGCGCGGTCTGTCGAGCTCCGCCCCCCGGCCCAGCATCAACCGCCTCACGGTCGAGGGCGCTGCGACGTTGGGACCGCTGCATCTGCTGCCCGCGCTGTCCGAGGAGGGCCGCGCTGCCTTCGTGACGACTCTGCCGGCATCCGACATCTCGCAGTACTGGCAGATGCAGTATGGAACCACCGCAAACACTCGTAAAGCGGTCATGTCGCCACTGCGCTGGATGATCTCCAAGCATGGCCTCGTGAAGACGTCTTTGGGACTGACCCGGGTGTCCGAGGCCGTCGGTCCCCAGCTCAAAGCATTCCATGCTGTGCTCCCTGTCGCCGAGATAGCGGAGGAGACGGCGCGGAGGCTCAACATGCCCACGACCACCGACGAGGTGCCCACCAAGCGCTGGGGCAAGCTGTTGGACCTCGTCCTCGAGAGCGAGGACGACGCGTTCATCGGTCGCGCGTACGCCCTGCTGCACAGGGTCGACTTCGAGTTCCCGGACGACGTGCCCACCCGCTGCCGGGTGGGACCTTCCTGGGAAGGACGCCCCGACAACGAGATCGCCGTCGCGATGAACGCGGTGGAGTTCAAGGAACTCGTCCGTGAGGGGCTCCCCGCGCTCCTGGTCACCGACAAGGCGGACGTGGCCACGGCGAAGGAGATGATCGAGGAATGGGGCATGCTCAAGGTCTCCGACGTCGTCAGCAGAGAGATCGAGCCCGTCAAGGCCGGGCGGGCCGTGTCCCTGTTCGAGGAGTTCACAACGGTCAAGGCGCGCCTCGGTCAGGCCGGCAGCAGCTACAAGATCCAGCGCTGCTCCGAACTTGAGCAGGTGGTGCGCACGCCCATGGGCAGCAAGCGGAAGCCGCTCAAGTTCGCGAAGAAGGGACAGACCCTTTTCGTACTGGACTCCCTCGACCGGCTGCAGGTGCTGCAGGCCGCCGATGAGGAATTCAAGTGGGGCTTTGGCGTGGCCGGTTGCAGCCAGGCTCTCGCTCTCCAGGACAGGCAGGAGCAGGACCAAGCTCTGCTGGGGCGGCTGCGCGCGGTGCGGGAAAGCGAGAGCGTCATCGACAAGATCGCTCTGCTGATCGGTGAGGAGGCCCTGCGTGGCGAACTTCCGCCCGGGCTCATGGAGAGCGAGATCCAGGAGCAGGGCGCCGAACCGAGTCCCCGGCGCATCGCCGAGATGGCCTTCAACTCCCACGGCGAAGCGATCCTTCGGGTCCACTCCCGGGATCTCGCGCTGGACTTCCCCACCCGCGCCCCCAGCTCCTTCACCGGCAACACGAAGGCCTTGCGCTTCGTCACCGACCTCGGGTTCCCCGACTCCTTCGCCGGCGCCCAGGTGCCCTCGCTGGATCCCCGCCTCGAGGTCGACGGTCCGTCCGAGTTCCCGTCTCTGCACCCCTACCAGGAGAAGCTCGCGCAGGCGCTGCTCGGTCTGCTGGAGAGCCCAATGCCCCAGCGCGGCATGCTCAGCCTGCCGACCGGGTCCGGCAAGACACGTGTCACGGCGGAGGGAGTGATCCGCTGGATCCGTGACCACAAGGAACTGCCGGGTCCGGTCCTGTGGATCGCCCAGACCGAAGAGCTGTGCGAGCAGGCCGTGCAGAGCTGGAAGTTCGTCTGGTCGAAGGTGGGTCCCGGGCTTCCCCTGGTCATCAGTCGGCTCTGGGCCTCGAACGAGGCGACTCCCGTGGACGGACGCCCGCACCTGGTCGTCGCCACCGACGCCAAACTGGACAACTGCCTGGAGAAGGAGGACTACGCCTGGCTGAGGAAGGCTGCCGCGCTCGTCATCATCGACGAGGCGCACACCGCGATGTCCCCGCGCTACACACGGCTGCTCGAACAACTCGACCTCACGCACCACCGCACCAGTCGCCACCTGATCGGACTCACCGCGACCCCGTACCGGAACAACGAGGAACTGACGCGACTGCTGGTGCAGCGGTTCGGCAACCGCCTCGACACCGGGGTCTTCGACGGCGATCTGTCCGTCGCCATCAAGGGGTTGCAGCAGATCGGTGTCCTGGCCCAGGTCAAGCACCGAGAGCTACTGGGCGCCGACATCGCGCTCACGGCCGCCGAGCGTGCCCAATCCGAGAAGTTCTCCACCTTGCCCAAGGCCGCCGAGCAACGCCTGGCCGAGAACCACGGACGCAGCCAGCGAATCGTCGACGAGATCGCCGCCATGCCCTCCGACTGGCCGGTGCTGGTGTTCGCCACCTCCGTGGCCCACGCCAAGCTGCTCGCCGCCAAGCTCGGCGACCGGGACATCAAGGCCGCCGCGATCGACTCGACGACGCCCCCCAGCGAACGTCGCAAGCGGATCGACGACTTTCGCAAGGGCAGGATCCAGGTCCTGACCAACTATGGCGTGCTCACCCAGGGCTTCGACGCGCCGGCGACCCGCGTCGTGGTCGTGGCCCGCCCGACGTACAGCCCGAACATCTACCAGCAGATGATCGGACGCGGTCTGCGTGGCCCGAAGAACGGTGGCAAGGAGAACTGCCTGATCCTGAACGTACGGGACAACATCACGAACTTCGGTGAGGAACTCGCCTTCACCGAGTTCGAGTACCTGTGGGGCGAGGGCCAGTGACCGTCACCCCGCTCACCGAGCATCGACTCACCACCACGCAACAGGCCGTGGTGGACCAGCCCTGGGACGCCCGGGTGCTGGTCACTGCCGGAGCCGGAGCCGGCAAGACACACACACTCGTGCGGCGGCTCGACGTGTTGGTGGAGCGCGAGGAACTGGACGCTGGGGAAATCCTGGTGCTCAGCTTCTCCCGTGCTGCTGTGCGTGAACTCACCGAGCGGATCGAGCGGCATGCCGCCGCCGCCCAGCGGATTCGCGTGCAGACCTTCGACGCCTGGGCCGCAGCCCTGCTCAACCGCGCCTATCCGGACACGGACTGGGGGACGTACACCTTCGACGAGCGAATCGAGGCTGCCACCGAGGCGATCGACAAGGGGGCGGTCGAGGGCGGCGAGTACCTGCCTGCCCATGTGGTGATCGATGAGGTTCAGGACCTCGTGGGTGTCCGCCGGGAGATGGTCGAGGCACTGCTCGACCGATTCCAGGAGAACAGCGGCTTCACCGTGGTGGGCGATTCAGCTCAGGCGGTGTACGGATTCCAGGTGTCCGATCCGGATCAGCGGGCCGAGGAGACCGACCGCTTCCTGGCGTGGGTGCGTGCCACCTTCGGTGAGGACCTGGTGGAGCTCCACCTGGGCGACAACTTCCGGGCCCGCAGCGGCGCCGCCCGGATGGCCCTGCCCTACGGTGCCCAGTTGCAGCGGCTGCCTCGCGATCGGGCCGAGGCCGCCGCCGAGGCGGAGCGTATCCACGGTGACCTGCGTGCTCTGCTGCTCTCGGCACCGAACTTCGGCAGCTTGGAGGACGAGTTCGTGCGGGCGGCGCTGCGCGACTATCCCGACACCACCACCATCCTGTGCCGCGACAGCGGCCAGGCATTGACGTTGTCCGGCATGTTGGCCGACGCCGATGTCCCCCACACACTGCAGCGATCGGCGCGCGAGCGCTCGGCCCCTGTGTGGATAGCCGAACTCCTCGCCTCGACCGGCGCGTCCACTCTGAGCCGGGAGCGCTTCGAGGAACTGCTGGTCGACCTGCGGGGCCCGGTCGGCAGCACGCCGGAGGCGCTGTGGCGGTCGGTACGCAAGGTGGCGCGGGGCAGCGGTCGCGGCACCCTCGATGTCGTCGGGCTTCACCGGGCGCTCGCCGAGAGCCGGCTGCCTGACGAGCTCACTGCGGCACAGCCGTCCTCGCTCGTGATCTCGACCGTGCACCGTGCCAAGGGCCTGGAGTTCGACCGGGTCCTGATCGTCGAACCACGCGTGCTGAAGGAGCCGACCCAAGTCCGGAAGAAGAAGTACGACTACGACCCGGCGGCGGAAGCCCGGCTGCTGTATGTGGCCATGACCCGGGCCCGGGATGATCTGTACGTTCTGGACGCCCCCAACTCGTGGCTCCTCCGCAAGGACAAGAGGATCGACCGCTGGTACCTGGGTGGTCGCAGCACCTGGGCCCGCAACGGCATCGAGCTGATCGGCTCGGACGTGTCCCACGAGCAGCCTCCGGGCACGGAGGGAATTCACCAGGACGCTGCGGAGGTGTCGCAGTACCTCCTGTTCGACGTCGCCGCCGGTACCGAGGCGGAGCTCGTGCTGCTGCACGGCATCCCCGTCGCCGCCGACCAGTCCCCACCGTACGCGGTGGTGGTCGGCGGGCGACGGATCGCGGTGGCGTCGGAGCGCTTCCGCACCGACCTGCACCGAATGCTGCGCCGCACCGCGCACTCGGGCGTCGATCGCTGGCCGCCGCTGATCACCGGTCTGCGGGTCGAATGTGTGGAAAGCGTGGCGGGCAGTCCTGCGGCGACCGAAGCCGCAGGACTGGGTACGCACGGCGCGTGGGTCGCACCCCGGTTGTGCGGTCTGGGGCGCTTCCACTGGTACGCGGACGAACCGGAAGGAGACCGAGGATGAGCGGGTCGACTCACCAGGCACATTACGAGGTGTGCGACTCGCTCCTCGACGCCCTGCGGCAGGACCTGCTCGGTCCCGTGGGCGGTGTGGACGAGGTTCTCACCGACGATGCGCCGATCACCATGTACCCGGTCGGCGTGCTCTTCCCGCGCTCGCGGCCGGACCGGTCCGGTGTCGTGCCCCGGAGTGGCCCGGCCGAGCCGGGTGAGCTGGAGTCCGAGCGGGACGGGCTCGACGCGGTGCCGCTCGGCGCCCGCCGGGATGTCGAGGAAGGACCCGGCGATCTGGGAGTCTCGCTGGCGAACGTCCGGATGCCGTCGTCCATCGGTCTGACGTTCGCCGTGGACCCGACCGTGTCCGCGCGGATTCGGTTGACCGTACACACCGCCGTCTACAATCCCGAGGACGCCGAGGGGAATCCGGTGTCCGCGAAGCGGACCGAGGCGCGAAGCACAAAGGCCCAGCGGGAGCATTGGCGTCGGTCCGCCCTGCGGATCGAGCCCGTCGACGTGGACGTAACGCAGCCTGGAATGCTCGACCCCTTCGACCTCCATCCCGGGCTGGAACTGCGGGTGCTGGTCCGCCCCCGGTCCGAGTCGGACGGGACGGTGACTGTGACGGCCACGGTCGTCAACAGCCTGGAGGTCGGCCAGTTCGACCTCCGGGACGCGCACTGCTTCTACCAACCGGAGCTGATCGTCACCGCTGAGGACGGCAGCAGCCCGGTGTTCGTGGTGCGGCCCGCCGCTCTGGACGCGGTCGACTCGGAGCATGCGCTGAGCCGACTCCTATACCGCCATGTGCCGAGCTTCGCCACCGGCCATGGCTGCGCGGCGCACTGGGACTGGACGCCACCTCCGGTGGGATCCGTATCGATCGATCGTCCGGCCGTCGCCGCCCTGCGAACCGAGTTCGTCCCCTCCCACGAGGTGCTGCTGACAGACTCCAACCCGGAGATCGACGACAAGGCACTGACCATGTACCGGCTGGGAACCGACCCGGCCCACGCCGTCGTATCAGCCCTTCGCACCTTGCTGACCGGATACGAGCGGTGGATCGAGTCCCAAGAGGCTCAGGCGCGCCTGCTGCACGACACGGAGTACGGCAAAACCGCGGCCGATCAGGTTCAGCTTTGCCGGCGAGCACTGCGCCGGATGCGTGAAGGCGTGGATCTGTTGGAGGACACCGAGCGGCCGGACATTCTGCGCGCGTTCCAGCTGGCGAACCTCGCGATGGCCGACCAGCGGGCACGCACCGCGTGGATCAAAGGCGGCAGGTCGGGCGAACCGGATAACCAGTCCGGGCGGTGGCGGCCCTTCCAGATCTCCTTCATCCTGCTCTGCCTGGCCGGGATCGTCACTCCGGACCACGAGGACCGAAAGGTCTCCGACCTGCTGTGGTTCCCCACCGGTGGCGGCAAGACGGAGGCGTACCTCGGACTGATCGCCTTCACCACCTTCCTGCGGCGCCTGCGGGACAAAGAAGCCGGGGGCGGCGTCACGGTACTCATGCGGTACACGCTCCGCCTGCTCACCCTCCAACAGTTCGAGCGCGCCGCGGCGCTCATCTGCGCGATGGAACTCCTGCGGAAAGCCGATCCGGCAAGCCTGGGGCAGGAGGAGATCTCCATCGGCATGTGGGTGGGTCGTTCGGCGACCCCCAACAAGCTGGTGGTCGCCGCGAGCAAGCTGGCCGATCTCGCGCGCAATGAAAATTTCCAGTTGGAGACGGAGAACCCGGTCCAACTGCGCAACTGCCCTTGGTGCGGCGAGTCGTTGCGGGCAGCGGACTACTCGGTCGATGAAAGCGCCGTACGCATGACCGTCACCTGCCCCTCCGGCACATGCGACTTCCACTGGGGAGGACTGCCGGTACACATCATCGACGAAGCCGTCTACGCCCATCGTCCGACCTTGGTCATCGCGACGGTCGACAAATTCGCCTCCATGCCGTGGCGCCCCGCGTCGGCGGCCCTGTTCAACCGGGACGTGGATGGGGTTCGACCACCCGAACTGATAGTCCAGGATGAGCTCCACCTGATCTCGGGTCCGCTCGGCACGCTGACCGGCCTGTACGAGACGGCCGTGGACGCCTTGGCGGATCGCCCCAAGGTCATCGCCTCGACCGCGACCATCCGACGCGCCGACGAGCAGGGCACCCGACTGTTCGCCCGTTCGGTGGAGCAGTTCCCGCCTGCCGGCATCGACTCCCGGGATTCCTGGTTCGCTGTGGAGACACCACGGGAACGCAAGGCGGCACGCCGCTACGTCGGCCTGCTGACCTCCAGCACCAGCCAGGCCACGTTGCTGATCCGGGTGTACGCGTCGCTGCTCCATCGGACGCACACCCATGATGCTCCGCCTGAGGTGAAGGACGCGTATTGGACCCTGATCGGCTACTTCAACAGCCTGCGACTGCTTTCGGCGGCGGAGCTCCAAGTCCTCGACGACGTCCAGGAGCGCCTGGGACACCTCGCGTTGCGGGACGGGGTCAAGGCGCGCCGCGCCGACGCCCTCACGGAGTTGAGCAGCCGGGCGAATTCCAGCGACATCTCCCGCCGGCTCAAGGCCGTGGAACGACAGCTCCCGATGCCGGACGTACTCGACGTGCTGCTCGCCACCAACATGATCTCCGTGGGAGTCGACGTGGACCGGCTGGGGCTGATGGCAGTGATGGGTCAGCCGCAGACCACCGCCGAATACATCCAGGCGACGAGCCGGGTCGGCCGGCAACACCCCGGCCTCGTGGCGGTCATGCTCAACTCCACCCGGTCACGGGACCGTTCGCACTACGAGGACTTTCAGAGCTTCCACTCCGCCCTGTACCGCGAGGTGGAGTCCACCAGTGTTACCCCCTTCTCCGCCCGGGCCCGCGACCGAGGGTTGCACGCCGTGGTGGTGGCTCTGGCCCGGCTGATGCTGCCGGCCGCACGGGCCAACGACGCGGCGTCGCGCGTGGAGGACTTCGTGATCGACCTCCGCGAGAAGGTCGGTACCGTCCTGCTCGAACGAGTGGCGGCAGTCGAGCCGGCCGAGCTCGAGGCCACCACCGCGGCCTTTGACGACTTCGTCGGATGGTGGCAGGACGAGGCGCTGGCCAGCCCGAACCTCGTGTACGAGGCTCCGCGTGGCTCCCGTGTGCCCGCCCTGTTGGCCAACTACGACGACGAGTCGGCCGACGCCTCGCCGTGGAAGACACTGTGGAGTCTGCGCGACGTCGATGCCTCGTCCACCTTCTTCGAGGAGCGCTGAACCATGAGCCCCGTCCCGCCCCGCACCCGTCGCCGCGGTCTCCCGTCGGCACCGGCACGTACCGTCCGCAAGCTCGGAGAGATCCGCCGGGCGCAACTCATCACGACGTACGGCGTTGGAGCCATGATCGCGGTGGAGAACGAGTCCTTCCTCGTTCGCGGCATCGACTCGTGGGACATCTCCGAGGCTCCCGTCATTTCGGAGCCCCGTCTGGCCTGGCAGTTGGGCGTCTCCGGCTTCCGGATGCCACCGGCACCCGATGCCGACAAGGCCCGGGACGGCGTACGGGCAGTGCGCTTCCCGGAGATGTACTCATGCCCCCATTGCCATCAGCTGCAGCCCTTCCGCAAGTTCAACTCGCCCGCCGGTCGCGCCGAGTGCTCGACCTGTCAGGAGAATCTGGTCCCGTCCCGTTTCGTGATCGCGTGCACGCACGGCCATCTGGAGGACTTCCCCTACTGGAAGTGGGTCCATCGGGGCAACCGGACGACAACCGGGGCCTGCGGGGGGCAACTGACGTTCCGAGCCGACGGCTCGACCGCATCACTGCGTGCCGTGTTGATCGGTTGCAGTTGTGGGGTGGAGGAGGTGTCCATGGAGGGGTCGTTCCGACGGCAGGCTCTCAGAGACCTAGGCATCCGGTGCGCTGGCCGTCGCCCCTGGCTCAAGGACGCTCCGGCCGAGAGCTGCCAGGAGCCACCGCGCACCCTCCAGCGCGGTTCCTCCTCGGTGTGGTTCCCGGTCATGTACTCGGCTCTTTCCATCCCTCCGTGGAGCCAGGGCATCGCCAAGCTCGTCGCGCCGTACTACGAAATCTTCAAAGATGAGGACGCCGCCTCCATCAAGGCGTACGTGCGCATGCAGAAACTGCTGCGTCACCACCCGGAGTACACCGAGGACGACGTGGTGGCCGAGGTTGAGCGGAGGCGTGCGGCCGAGGCCGCCGCGATGGCGCCGGCCGATGTTACGGAGATCTCCAAGCGGGCCCGCAACTACCGGCAGGACATCTACGAGGGCGAGTACAAGAGCCTGTCCACGCCGCACCCCGAGGTCGCGGACCAGGAGCAGGAGTTCGTCTGCGAGCCCCCCACCACCCCGATCGACGCTCTGCGCTCGTCCCATGGCCTGGTTCAGGTGATGCTGGTCAAGCGACTGCGCGAGGTGCGGGCACTGCAGTCGTTCCGGCGCGTGGAGGAACCGAGCCCGGCGGACTCCCCACTGCGCGAGGCCGCGATCTCGCTGGACCGGCCGAGTTGGCTACCGGCTTTCGAAGTGAGCGGGGAAGGTGTGTTCGTTCGTCTCGACCCGGAGCGGCTGCGAGTCTGGGAGCAGGAACCGGGACAGGTCGCTCGCGCCGCCCGGATTCGTGAGAATCACGAGAGGCTGCTGTCGGCACGTATTGGCGACTCGGACAAGCCGGTTCCGCCCTCGCCCGCTACGCCCCGCTTCCTCCTTCTGCATGCCTTGGCACACATACTGATCAACGAATGGAGCCTGGACGGCGGCTACCCGGCCGCCTCCCTACGCGAGCGGATCTACGGCGAGGAAGACATGGCGGGAGTACTCGTCTACACGGCCACCAGCGACTCCGCCGGCAGTCTCGGCGGTGTCGTCGCCCAGGGTGAGCCGGGCCGTCTCGAAGCCTCCCTCCGGGCTGCCCTGCACAGAGCGAGCTGGTGCTCGAACGACCCCCTGTGCATGGAGTCAGAGGCAAGCGGCGCGGACAGCCTGAACGTCGCCGCCTGCCATGCCTGTCTGCTGCTCCCCGAGACGAGCTGCGAGAACAACAACATCCTGCTCGACCGGGCAGCCCTCGTCGGGACACCGGACGGCCAAGTGCCGGGCTTCTTCACTCGCTGACGCCCTGGTGGTCCGGGGCCGGCGCATAGTCCACGGGCGTGGAGCCATTGGCCACGAACCGGCTGCGTCGATCTCGCCACAGACCGCTGCGCTCTCGACAGTGGCGTTCCGAAAGACTGGGCGCAATGTGTGCGCTCGTGCCAAGATCGCCCGCTCAGGCAACCCAGACCAAGAGGTGAGAGGCCGACATGACGCGATGGATAGTGATCGCTAGCCCGATAGGCGGAGTCGGGGCGGAGGCAGCCGCCGTTCGCACCCTTGCTGAGTTCGAGGGAAGCACGGAGGAAGCGCTGACAGCCCTACTGCGGAAGGTGAAACACAGACGACTACGACGTCACCAAGGTGAAGCGCCGCGAGATCTTCCAGTGCGGGGAGCGCGCCTACTTCGTTCGCGTCACGGGCCGCATATCGCAGTTCGAGTACCTCATGCAGCTGGCTGAGCTGGTCGCCGACACCAGCTCGCCCGACCTACCAGACACCGCCGGATAGAACGCTCAGCAGAAAGAGAACGTCCGGCTCCAGCTGCTGTGCGGGCGGAGAAGGAGAAGAGACCGCCCAGCCCGTCAACACGACATAGGCCAACGGCGGCATGGAGCCGGAACGGCATCAGGCGGCCTCGGCCTCGAAATGCATCTGGGCCTGCTCCAAGATCGCTTCCGGGTCGCCGCCCTGAGCGGCCAACCAGTGCAGCATGTCCGAGATCAGTTCGGTCGCCGAGTTCTCCAAGACCGGCAGGCGGCCGACGCTGGGGTGCCCGGGGCTGTCAACAGCCAACAGGTAGCCCTCCAGCGCTGCCGCAGCGCGCTGGATCCGAACGCACTGCCTGTCGGTTCCCAGTGCGAACTCGCACCACACCGCCTTGCCCGTCGCGGTCACGATCGTGCCCCAGCCCACGGACATCCCAGCCAGCAGACGCAGCCCGCGACCGCACTCGGCACCACACTCCGGATCCATAAACGTCGGCACCACATGGCTCTGATCGTGGAGCTCTACGCGGAGCCTGGCTTCCCCAGGCTCCATGACAAGAGTTGCCGCAGCCCCAGGACCGACATGTTGGATCACGTTAGTGGCGAGCTCAGTAACCGCCAGCTGCACCTCATCAACAAGGGCGCCAATGCCCCATTGCGTGAGCTGGTCCCTGACGAACCGGCGGAGAACACATACGCCGGCTGGCTCCGCCTCAAAGGGCAGAACGCAGCGGAGCCTGGATCGGGATCGAGTGGTGGTGACTTCCTTGCCGCACATGGCCGCACTCCCTCCTGCGCCACAGCAGCGCTGCGCCTGCCGCATCCATGCGACTGCACTGCGTAGCGATTCGATGGCAGTATGGCATTGAGAAGTCTCGCGATGTAACTTCTCATGAGTCCCGATCGAGTGAATCTGGTGGAGCGTCAACGAGATCTCGGCCTAGCCTCATTGAGGCCTCCGGGCCAGCATTCCGGCGTGAATGGAAGGAATCCGCATGTCAGCGAGGGTCACGACCCGCCGACGCCACCTCGGTGCGACGATGCGCAAGCTGCGTGCCCGCAAGGGCATGACTTTGGAGGCAGCAGGTCAACTTGTTGGGGTGTCCAAAGCCACGGTCAGCCGGTATGAGACGACCGAAGGCCCGGTCAAGTGGCCGGTCATCGACGCCCTTTGCCGTGAGTACGGAGCAAGTGATGCTGAGCGCACGGCCGTCGTCGCATTGGCCAAGGACGCGAAGCGGCAAGGGTGGTGGAGTTCATTCGCCGACTCAATCCCGGAGACGATGAACCTTCTGCTCACCCTTGAGGACGAGGCTGTTCGCGAAGATCACTTCAACTGCCTTTACGTGCCTGGTCTCTTGCAGACCCGGAGCTACACGGAGGCCGTACAGCACGCTTCAGAGATGCGACAGCCGCCAGAGGAGATCGAACGCCTCGTTGACATCCGACTGAAGCGCCAGGAGATCCTCACTCGAGCCAAGCCACTGCATCTCTGGGCGATCCTCGACGAGTCCGTGCTCCGGCGCGTTGTCGGTTCGCGAGAGGTGATGAAGGAGCAGTTCAGGCACCTGCTCCGAGCCAATGAGTCGCCGGAGATCACACTCCAGGTGCTGCCCTTTGCCCAGGGGGCACACTCTGCGGCGATGGGCAGCTTCGTGATCCTTGGGGGCGCGGAGCCCAGCCTGGACGTCGTGTACGTCGACCTTCACCGCGGCTCGCTCTTCATGGAGAAGGAGGAAGAACTGGACCGATACCGACTTGCGTTCGGGTACCTTCGCGCAAAGGCGTTGGACATGGCTGCCTCATCAGCCATGATCGAGCGTGTACTTGAGGAGATGTGATGCAGAGCTGTACCCCTGAGATTCCGGCCGAGGCCTGGTTCAAGTCCTCGTACAGCGGGGCCGGCACCAGCGAGTGTGTCGAGGCTGCCGCCGTGCTGGATGGCGCGGCCGTACGAGACAGCAAGAACCCGCACGGACCCCGAATCTCATTCGACAGCCGTGCCTGGGCAGGCTTCCTCGCATCCCTGCGGGTCAACGAGCTCAACCGGCCGGAAACGTGAACTCGTTGACCGGCCATTCTCCGAGGAATGCCAGCTCGTAGCGATCCTGCGACTGGTACACGGTGCTGGGTGGCGTCGGCTGTCCCTTGCATCGTTGCAGTGCCTGTGACTGACGTTCCGCCACGGGCCTGGCTGGGTCGAGTTCCCCCCAGCCGACCAGTGTCGGCGATCCTGCGGAGCACGCCGCGACTTTGAATCCCTCAGCCAGGCAAGAACGGCATGGTCAGGACCACAGCAACCGACTGGGGAGCGAAGAGCGCCCTGGTCGTTTTCAAGAATCGCCATGAGTCAGCGGGATTCAACTCTGTTCTACGCTCGCGTTCTGTCTTGACCGCACTGCCATGGACACCTCTTGGGCTGCTCTCTCCGGGTCTTCGTGTTCCCATACTCGGATGACGAGCCACCCCGCGTTGCGCAGCGCCTCGTTGGTCTCGGCGTCGCGAGCTCGATTTCCGGCGATCTTCTCCTGCCAGAACGCCGCACCCTTCTTGGCGGGCCGGTGGTGTTCCGGGCAGCCGTGCCAGTAGCAGCCATCGACGAAGACAGCCACGCGAGCCTTGGTGAACACCACGTCGGCGGTCCGTCGGAGGTCGGGGAGCGGTCTGACTCCCACGCGGTATCGCAGTCCCTGTCTGTGCAGAACGGACCGCAGCAGCTTTTCGGGCTTCGTGTCCCGCGCCTTGTTGGCGGACATGACCGCTCGGGAAGCGGGGGAGGACGCCCACGAGTCGGGGGGAACGGTTTCGGTGGTCACGTATCCGGCGGCGTGAGCTACCTCCCATGCCTGCGTCAGGTTCGCGGCGCGAGTCGCGGCGTCCACCTCGCCGACATACCGTTCCTGTGTCTCACCCTCTTGTGACCACCGTAGGTAGGCGCGGATGCGGCGGGTGCTGCGGTACAGGCGCAGCGCGATGGACGCGCGCGCGTATCGGCCCTCTCCGATGTCGACCGCGCGCGTGAGGCGGCCGCCGGCGGCCCGGTCCTGCTCAGCCGCTCGGGCCTCTCGGCTCATCCCCGCTCTCGGCTTCCAAGCCCGATCGGGAGGCATCCGATCCTTCCAACTCCTCTGCCGATCGCTCGCGGCTTCGGTCACTTCTGCTTCTCCGGGTTCCCCAGAGCCCCAACCGAGTTGAGAGCGTTGGCGACAGCCTTCGAGAAGGCCGTCCCGAGCTTGACGGGCACGGCATTGCCCAACTGCCGCATTTTCTCTCCCCGCGGTCCGTCGAGAACCCAACGGTCCGGGAACGTCATGACTCGCGCGGTCTCACGTACGGTCATGTATCGGTATCCGTTTCCGCCACCGGCGTTGACAAAGTTGACGTTGTCGAGCTGCATGACGGATTCTCCGCCCGGCACGCCATGCACACCCGCCTTCACGGTCTTCGCGGGCCGATCCAGCACGTTCGGGGTGTGCCCGGCATACGTTCGAGCTCCAGGCCACCCAATGTGGTCGGCGATGTCGCCCACTGGGAGCTTGTCCTTGACAGCGGCTGCCGTAACGTACGGAAGCGGCTTCCCCTCGTTCTCGTCGATTCCCGCGATGGCGTCGCGCAGCGTGCGCCATGGCTCCAACTTCAGTTTCTCCTTGACCTTCTCGTTCTCGTAGTTGAGTTCAGGAAGGTTGGCGATCACGCGCTTGCGAACATCGGCGGTCACCTTCTTGTGCCGCTCCGTCCAGTAGGGTCCGCCTTCGCGCATGGAGTGGATCATTGATTCCTCGGAGTGCGTCTCCTTGGGCATGAACTCCTCCCAATCGACGCCGAGGTCGGCGCGGAACGCGACAACGATCACTCGATTCCGGATCTGAGGTACGCCGTAGTCAGCCGCGTTGACCTCCATCTCCTTGACCACGTATCGCTCCGACAGTTCAACCGAGTCGTTGGCGATCAGCTTCTCAAGGATTTCGTTGTGGTCTTCCCACGTCGCTTCCTTGTCGCGCTCCACGAACGGCAGACGCATCTCGTTCAAGATGTACTTGAAGTAGGGTTTGAAAGACGGTCGAAGCAGACCGCGCACGTTCTCGCAGATGACCGCCTTCGGCCTCATCTCCCGAATGGCGCGGAACATCTGCGGAAACATGTTCCGCTCGTCTTCCATGCCCTTATGGACGCCTCCCAGGCTGAACGGCTGGCACGGCGGTCCACCGGCAAGGACGTCGACCTCGTCCGTCACAAGGTCGGTGAAGTCGACGTCACGCACGTCGCCGGGGACGAGCGGCCAACGCTTCTTCGGCTCGTCGGGGTCCGGCGGGTTGTTCTTCAGCGACTCGCACGCCCGCTTGGCGTACTCATTCACCAAGAGCGGGCGGAAGCCCGCAGCGTGCACAGCCATCGCGAGCCCCCCGCCGCCGGCGAACAGCTCGACACACGTCCCCACCTCTTGGCGTTCTTCTCGCAGCTCAAGCATGAGAGAAGCATACCGCGGAGTATGCGATCATGGTGCCGCATCCCGCAACTTGCCTCGCATGTCCCCCAGTCGCACCAGATAGGGTGACCGCGATCAGGAGTTTCATATAGGGGACGAGGCGCTCACATGGTCGACGGGTACAGCAATCAGTTCCGGCTCAGCATCACCGAGGCGCTGAGCACACAGCTGTACGTGGCCCTGTCCCGTCTGGAGCCCGCGCCCCTCACGCAAGAGAACCTCGACGCCCTCGCCCCACAGGCCGAAAGGCTCGGCCTTCCCAGCAAGTCTGGGGTGTACCAGCTGTTCCGTCAGGAGCCCGGCAAGAAGCGCCAACTCACCTACGTGGGAAAGGCCGACGAGCCGCTGCCCGAGCGGCTTGGGAATCACCTCTATAAGCTGTCTGGCCGAGAGGGCATTTCCATTGACGAGATGTCGTTCAAGTGCTTGTTCGTCGAAGAGGACCTTTCCTCGGTCTCTCCCGAAAAAATGCTGATCAAAGAGCACCTCAAGACCGGAGAGATCGTCTGGAACAATCGCGGCTTCGGCAATAATGACCCTGGGCGCAATCGCGATCGGACCGTGATCAAGAGTAATCACTTCGATCTTGAGTTTCCCATCGACCTTTCCCGCAAGGTGAAGGTGCTTACGCCGGGCGTCCAGTCACTGCACGATGTGCTGTGGGAGATCAAGCGCGGCATACCGTTCAACTTCCGCTTCAAGCACTCGGCAGCCTTCAAGGAGCTGATGGTCACCGTCCCCGAAGGGGAGATGACTGTAGACGAAGCGTTTCACTTCGTCGCGCAGCACCTCCCTGACAAGTGGCAAATCTGCGCTCTGCTCGGCTGGGTGATCATGTACGACGACAGCCCCTCGAAGTACCCCAGCGCCCGGCGTTACTACCAGCTTGAGGGGGTCTCCACCCAGACTCCGAAGACTCGGAAGCCCAGCAAGAACGACGCGGAAAGCGAGAGCGAAGACAAAGACGGCGAATTCAACGAGTAACACCGCCGAACCAGTAGAGACAGCTGCCCGGCGTACAGCAGCGAAGTACAGCAACCGCCTACGCTGGCTGCCACTCCCCACCGCCGCAGCGGCCCTGTCGGGTATGTCCGCCCCGCGCACCGACTTTCTGGCCGTGATGCGTGCCCCGTTGAATATCTGTGGACTCGGATGCTCTCAGGCGGCGATCGTGGCCCGTTGCGCGGCGACAAGATCCTTCGCCCGGACCCACACCTCGTCTACACCCTGGTCCGGTAGGGGCCAGCGGCAACGAGCAAGGTGTTCAGCCGGGATGCCACGAAGGCCGAGTCAACACAGCCCGTCGTCAAGCGTATGTTGGGCTGCTTCTGCGGACTGCGCGGCTTCGCCCCTCGGCGAAGAAAGTTGCGGCGAGCCCGATGCGATCTATGACGCGAACGCGGTCGAAGCCTGACGTCCGCAGTTTCAGCGCATTATCGAAGTACGTACCGGCGTGTGCGAGTCCCCGGAGTGCTGCGAGGTAGCGGGCGGAAAACGATGCGGGCACCGGCGTGCTCGGCGGCGTCGAAGTACGCCCTCCACTCCGGCACCTCGTCACCGAGGCCAGCGCCGAGCAGTGCATCAACGTCATCGAGATTCCTGTCGGCCTGTCGCTCGTCACCCAGTCCCAAGTTCCTCCTCGAAGTGCATCTGGGCCCGATCCAGCGCCTCGTCCGCATCGCACCCATGAGCCCGGAGCCAGTGGAGCAAGTCCGCGATCAGATCGATCGCCGCCTCCTCCGTAACCGCCAGGCTCAAGCGACCAGAGCTGGACGGTCGCGGGTGGCGGGCTGTGGCGTAGAGCGAGAGGTACTCCTCGGCGTGTGCCACCCGGGGGCCGCCGGCGTGTCCGTTCGGGCCAGTCAGGTCCGTGGCCACCTCGCACCAGACCACCTTGGAGTCGGCCCGGAGGATCACGCCCCACCTGTCGGATGCCTGCCGTTGCATTCGTACGGCGATCATCCGCTCGATGTCATCGGCACTGGGCTGCGAGTCGACCGGGTCAACCGGCAGGGTGACCCAAGATGGCTAGTTCGGCGGTCCGGGTCGGCGGTGCTTGCCCATGGTCTCAACACTTGCGGACGTTCACGATATTCGCCAGCGGTTCCGGTTGACTCCGTCGGCACCAGTTTCCCTAGCGGAGCGGGATAGTCCCCTCCAATAGGGGCGACTAACACGGTCTCGGTGGTGACTCTCCAGCCGTTCGCGAGGGGCCCGCTCGACCGGCTGCCCCAGCTTCCGGTCCTCCGCGCGCGCAGCGTGCCCGGTTAGTGAGCTGCCTCCGGCGTCGTTCCCTGTTCCAGGTAGGCAGTCACGCCGTTGGCGCGGGCCTCGATGCCAGCGGTGATGCGGCGTACGAGGCGAGGGATGGTGAGTTCCGGCAACTCTCCGGCGTCGTGGAAGGCGTAGCCGCGGAGCTCATTGGCCTGTAGTGAGATGTGTCGGCATTCATCCGCGGTGAGGCGGCCTCCGTCGAAAAGATAGAGGACCTTGTCTCCCTCTCCCGGATTCGGCGCCCAGTCCACGACGAGCAGCCGGCCGATGCGGGGCTTGATGCCCAGCTCCTCGTGGACTTCGCGCACGCACGCTTGTCGCGGAGACTCCCCTCGCTCGACGTATCCGCCGGGGATGTCGCGGTACTCCTTGTACGAGGGTTCGACGAGCAGGACTCGGTCGGCGTCGTCGAAGAAGAGTGCGCCGGCTGCCATACGCGGGTGGGCCATCTTCGCCTCGTGCTCGTTCTCGCTCACGGGACGGACTCTAACCGCCGACGATGCCAAGCCTGCGTGCCAGGTCTGCCACGGGCTGGGACGGGCGGCCTCGGGTACCTCGGATCCAGCCGATGACCAGTTCCCGGCTCAGGTAGTGGTGGCGCACCTGCTCGGGGGCAGCCTGTTCGGCGTCCAGCAGGGTGGCCAGGGCTTCATCGGTCCGGTTCCAGGCGCTGAGTGCTCGGGCGACTTCCAGGCTGTGCCTCACGCGCCGTTCCACCGGCAAGCCGCTGGTGTCGATGCGTTGCCCGAGGTCCGCGGCTATCTGGATGTCTCCGAGCTCTCCGGCGGTGGCGACGCAGTGGATGGCCACGTTGGTCGGGCCGAAAGCCGTCCACAGGTGGTTGGCGTCGGCACCCAACCGCTGCGCGGCTTCGTCGGCTTCCCGGAGGAAGGTCTGCGTCGTCGCCCGGTCCTCCGCTCGGGCGGCCGCCATGGCACCGGCGAGGAAGAGCGTGCCGTAGACCGAGAGGTACTCGTCGTTCGCGGTGCCCAGGCTGGGCTGCATCACGGCTGCCGCATCGTTCACCAACTGGATCGCCGAGGCGAAGCGGCCGGTGGCCATCAGACAGTGTGTGACCGCCCGGAAGAGCGAGCCCGTCACCGTGTTCTGGCCGCTTTGTTGCGCGGCCGCCAAGCCACGGTCGGCGGCGATCCACGCTAGTTCCGACTCCCCGACCTTGCCCAGCACCATGGCCGCACCGTGGTAGGCCAGGGCGAGCTGGGCATGGGCTTCCTCCCCTTCGCGCCCTGAGTACACGCGGGATGCGGCAAGAGCATCGGCCAGGACGAGGGGAAGCCGTCGGGTGGCAAAGCCGTACCGCGATACCTGATAGGCATCGAGGACTTCCCTCACGTTGGCCCGGAGGTCCTCCAGGGTGGGCGGTTCGTCGTCGGGTCGGGGTCCCAGCAGGGAAGTGAGCTGCTTGTAGTCCATGAGGGCTTCGCGCAGGATGGGGACCGTGCGGCGGCCGCTGTCGTTCGACCACTCCATGAGGGTCTGTTCGGCGAGCAGGTCTCCGAGGGAGACGTCGAGGGCTTCGGCGAGTGAGGTGATCACCGAGAGCCGGTCGAGCTCGATCCGATTGTTCTCCGCTTTGCTCAGCCAGTCCGTGGTCCGTCCGACGAGGCCGGCCAGGACTTCTTGGGAAAGACCGCGTCGGCGCCGGTACCAGGCGACCCGCTCGCCGATGGTCAGGTTCTCTGTCATCCCTCGCATGTCCTGAGCATCGCCTCGTGGCCGGAATAGACCCCGGAAGGTTTTTCCGGGGTACTGCGGAGTGCCGTGCCTACTGTCGCAGTAGACCGGGAAAGCCGCCGGGCAATGTGGTCAACTCCATCCGCCTCGGCTGGAGTTGGCGATCGGTCCTATTTCTCAAAAGAGAGTAGGGCACGGCCCGCTGATACGGATTGGAGGTGTGGAGGGTGCGCAGCACGAAGATGACGGAGTCGTGGATCGAGCAGGAGCTCGGTCCGTTCGGCCCGGCAGCCCTCAAGCCGTACTCCAGAACGCGGTTCGCCACGGACGGCAGTGCCTTGCTGAAGGTCTACGTGGGCATTGCCCCCGAAGGTCGGCGCCAGCGCGAGGTTGCGACGGTCGAGCGCGCTGCCTTGCAGGGTGTCTCGGTCCCGGCCGTTCTGGCCACGGGAAACGGTGAGGCCGGGTCTTGGACGCCGTTCCGGACGGTGGGTGGGACGCCGTGCTTGGTAAGCACGCACAAGGCGATGGAGGAGTACGTCGGTCACGTCGTGGCTGTGAGCGGCAGACTGCACCGGCCTACTGCTGGTGCCACTCCCGGCTCCGGCTGGGGAGCGCGGCGAGCCAGTCCCGTTTCCCCGCGCCGGTTCCTGCTGGATCAGTTCTCTCCTCGCTGCCGGCGGCTGCCCTGGTGGGCGGTACTGAGCGAGGTCCTCCAGCCGATCGATTCCCATCCGGTCGTTCACCTGCATGGCGATCTCAAGCCCGAGCACCTCTCTTCGACGACGAGAGTCTGCACGTCGTCGACTGGGAGGCGAGCGCCTGCGGACCGGCCGTCCTCGACAACACCGACGTTGTTTTCCACCTCGTACGCGACCTGCTGTACGGGGGCGTATCGCCCGGACGCATTCCGGTCGATCTCGTGACCCGATTGCCGTTCAGCGGGCCGGTTCTTGCCTGGCGTCTGCTCCTCTGGCTCGATCGCCGTCGGACGCAGGACATCGACCTCGTCCCCGCCCACTACGTCTACCGACTCGCGGCCGAAGAACAGGCTGCCTTGGCGTACCGGTCCCTCGCTCAGACCGTCGCGCTCCTCCGCGTTGGGCCGGACGTGGTCACGCCGCTGGCATCCGCGCCATTCTTAACCGCTCAGCACCCCTAAGCCCCTCCCTGTTCCGATGTCGAAAACCGGACCCGGGAGGTCGCACCAGCGCAACGGGAAATCCCCCGCTGCGATCATCAGCCAGCAAGGAAGGTGAACAGCAATGGAGAAGATCACCATCGCAAGCGACCCCGAGCAGGACGAGGAGGTCGTGACGCTCGGCGACGCGGCGACCCTCACGAAGGGCAGCACCAGCGAGAGCGTGGAGAACAAGCGCTCCCCGTACTCCGCCTGACACACCAGCGGCGGCACTCTGTCCGGGGTGCCGCCGCGCCCCTTTTCGTGGAGGTGATCACATGGGCTGGTTCGGCGGCTACCTCAAGACAGCCCCCAAGCCGGCGTTCCCCGTCAGCGCACGGATTCTCTGGCAAGACCCACCGGTGTGGTCCGCCGGTACCCCGGTGCGGCTGGCGGACGGCCCCGACGGGAGACGGCTGGCTGTCTTCGGGCCCTGTAGTGCCACAGATGCCGAGCTTGCCCGGCTGGCCCGCATCGGAGACTCGCGCTCGCTCGATTCAGCGGCAACGGCCTGGGCGGGCGCGTACACCTTGGCCTACGACGACGGCCGTGGCGCAGTGACGGTCTGGGCAGACCCTGCGGGGGCATGTGCGCTCTACACCTGCTCCTTCAACGGGTCGACGGTGTGGTCATCAAGCTCGCTGGCGTTGGCTGCCCTGTGCGGAGCGCGGCCGGATGCCGGATGGATGGCTGCCCACCTCGCGGACCCCACGGGATGGACTCCAGGATTCTCTGCCTGGTCCTGCGTCGAACAGCTGGCGCCCGGCCACCGGCTCACCGCCGGCCTCGGGGCAGAGCCTGTGCCTGTGCCGTTCTGGACGCCATCCGCCCTCACGAGAGAAGAAACGGTGAACCGGTTGCGCGAGGACCTGGCGGAGGGTGTCCGCGTCCGGGTTGTTGGGCGGCCGGTCTCTTCCGATCTGTCCGGCGGCTTGGATTCCAGCACCCTTGCGGCGCTGGCTGCCCGCTGCGGGCCGGTGACCGGCGTTACCTACCACCCCGAGGGGATCAAGGCGGGCGGCGATGTCGACCACGCGCGTCTGGTGGCGCGTGCCTACCCCGCGATCCGGCATGAGTTCATGGCCCTGAACGACTCGCACCTTCCGTTCAGCGACCTCGATGCCTTACCGCTCACGGATGAGCCCGCGCCGTCCGCCATCACCATCGCGCAGTTCACCGCGCAACTGCGGTTTCTCGCCGACTGCGGGGCTGTCGTCCACCTGACCGGCGACGGTGGGGACAACCTGTTCATGCCCCCGCCGGTCCACCTCGCAGACCTGATCCGTTCGGGCCGGTGGTTGCGGCTGGCGGGAGACTCGCAGACCTGGGCTCGTCTCTACCGCCAAAGTCCTTGGCCTCTCCTTGCGGCGGCGTTGCGACGGCCCCGCACGCTGGCCGCCGCCCCCGGGCCCATGCCGCTGATGACCGACTACGCGATGGAGCTGGCAGCATCCGTCACAGCGGCCTACCCCGACACGCTCGCGATGGGGCATGCGGACCGTGCCTTACTGACCGAAGCCCGGTACGTCGGACGTACAGCCGCGACGGAAAACCAGCTCGCCGCTGCGCACGGCATCGAGATGCACAACCCGTTCACGGATACCCGCGTCGTGGAGGCTGCCTTGGCGGCCCCGGCCGCCGACCGCTGGTCCGCTCGCCGGTACAAACCACTGCTCTCTGACGTCGTAGCCGGCCTGCTGCCCCTGCCCGTCCTCCGCCGGGGCGCCAAGGGCATGTTCGCCGTCGACCACCACCACGGGCTACGGGCCAACCTGAAGCGCGCACTCGACTTGGCAGACGGGCACCTGGCAGACCTCGGGCTCATCAACCCGGCAACGGTCCGCGCGACGCTACGCCGCGCCGTCCTCGGAGTCGACGTCCCTTGGGGCCGACTCGAACCCGCCCTCGGGGCGGAACTATGGCTCCGGGCCGCCGACACAGCCGAACATCGGATCACCTGGGAGGAGAGGGCCGCGTGATTCCCGTTCCCACTGCAGAAACCCGGACCGCCGTCACCGACCGCGCCGGAATCGTCGTCAACTACCGCACTGGTACGACCGTAGTCCTCACGGGGGGTGCCCTGGACGAATGGCTGTCCGCCGTCCAGCAGAGCAAGGCACCCGAACCGGTAGCAGTCACCACCCCTAACGCGTCCTGGGGAACTCACGAGACGGCGGCTCGGCTCGAAACCCCCGACGCCCCGCCCTGGTCTTGGCGGGTGGCCGCGCTGGCTTGCGTGGCCATTACGCTCGGCGTCCGCCAAACAGGCCGCGCAAAGCACCGGTTCGGGCGCCTGGCCCACCTCGCCGAGGTCGGCGGCGGTCTTCCTCCGACCAGCACCGCTCACGCCCGCATCGCAGTGCGCTCCGTCCGCTGGGCCGCGCGCGCCATTCCAGCCCGGATCGCCTGCCTCGAAGAGTCCACCGCGGCTTCCCTGCTCCTCGCGCTCGGTGGCCGGGGCAATGCGTGGCGCCATGGCGTCGCTGCCGACCCGATCCGGCTTCACGCCTGGATCTGCGACGAACACGGACGCCCGGTGGAGGAACCCGGGCACACTGACGACTACACCCCGATCAACACATCCAACCCATCTGGAGCCGAACCGCGATGAGTGCCCCGCACATCCTGCTGCCCGGTGAACGTGTCAGCCTGGCGATGACCAACCGTGACCACCTCCCCGACTACCACCGGTGGGAGAACGACCCCGCCACGATCCTCGGCTACGGCACCCAGGTAGCCCAGCCTTGGGAGGTCCGCGCCGGCGGCTGGGAGGGCCAGGGCCGCAACCGCGACTACGCCCAGTTCGAGGTGATCACCACCAATGACAACACCCCGGTCGGGCTCACCACCTTGCAGATCGACTCGGCAGTACGGAGCGCTGAGTTCGTCATCCTCATCGCGCCCGAATCCCGAGGGAAGGGCTTGGCCACCGAGGCCACCGCTCTGACACTCCGCTGGGCATTCGAGTACGCCGCGCTGCGCATGGTGTGGCTCAAGGTCCTGGCGGACAACGTGGCAGGTGTGACGGCCTATCAGAAGGCTGGGTTCCAGTCCGCTGGCCGCCTGCGACAGGCCGGCTACTGGCTTGGCCGTTCCTGTGACGAGATCCTGATGGACGCCATCGCCGACGACTTCCTGGGCGCCACCGAATCCGCCTGATCTCGAGCCTGGACATGAAAGTGGAGATGACTCTGACCTGGGCGAATAGGAGTTCTCTAGGCTTCTACTCGACCAGTTCGGAGGTGCATCTCCGGTGCGGGACTCCAAAGTCCCGCATGGTCCCCTGATCGCATTCCAGGCCCACCCCTGGGCGGCCTTCGTCAGCGCTCTGCGAGGCGACCGACTGGCCTGACACCACCTTGGCAACTCGACCGCCCCCTGCCACAGTTGATCGACATCAGGGCTGGGTCTCAGGGGGCAGGACGGGCATGAGCCATGCGGGGCGGCGGGCAGCTCTCAGCCTATGCGCGCTGGCGCTGGCCTTCATCGCGTGGCGTCATCCCGTCAACAAGGACGATGTCGTCAACGCGTCCCAGTTCTCCGTCGCCTTCTTCGCGACACTGCTCACCGGCGAAGCCGTGATCTTCGCGCTCACCTTCTCGGCCGCCAGTTCCTGGCCTTCACTGCGCACCATCGACAGCCATATCGCCTTCCGTGAGTGGGTGCTGGTCGGGTGGATCGCCGCGATGTTCACGGCCTGCGGGCTGCTCTGGCAGAGCGAGGTCAGCGCGACCTGCGGCGCGCTCCTGTTCCTTTTCGCCAATCTCCTCGGGGTCTTCTCCTTCATCCGGCTCTTCGGCCTCGCCAGCGTCGGCGGCCGTAACCGTCTGCTGCGGCAGACTCTCGCCGACGGCCTGACCGGTCTTCGCAACCACGAGCTCCGGTTCGACCAGGAGCTCAGCGACGATCCCGTTGTCGCTGCGTACCTGGGCACGCTCGACCAGGCCATCAGCAGCAACGACCCGACCGGAATAAGGAATTTGGTGGGCCAGCTGGTCGATGCGCGCGTATCCGCACCCGCCAATGAGAACGCGGTCGCCCTGCACCTGGAGGTGCTGCACCGCCTGACACGCGCGGCGCTGGTGCGCGGTGCCGATCCCGTCGTCGTCACCGGCTGCGCCAACTCGCTGATCGACTCCGTCCTCAGCCAGTCGCGCGATCTCGCCGATTCGGCGGCGGCGCTGGGCGCCGCAAGCCGGTATCTCGCCTGGCTCGGAAGCACGTCAATGCTGATGTCCGTACGCGGCATCGCATCCAGCCGTGCCGCGCGCGAGCTGGTCGCCACGTCCATCGACTGCCGACTCCGCATCCTCCTCCGCGTCGATCCCGATCCCAAGACCGTGACCAGCCCGGACGACGTCGCCTCGGTACTGAAGGATCCGGTCGGTGTGCTGCTCTGGGCCAGGGACTTCTGCGAGTTTCACGGTGCTCATCAGGCCAACGCCTTCTACGGGCTCTATCAGTTCCTCACCGGCCGGAAGTTCATGGGCAATTACTGGGACGGCGCGTCCATCCTCGGCCAGATGAGAGAAACCCTGTACGGAGATGCCGACCCCGCCACCGGCGACGCGCCGGACGCCGCGAGACAGGCTTTCGGATCCGTTGCCGGGTACGACCGCTTCTGGTCTCTCGTCTCTGTCGGTGCCATCTCCACCCTGCGCGACGCCCGTCTGGTACACCCACCCGCGCTCACCCGCCCGGAATTCACTCCTGACCCTCAGCTCCTCGGGGCGTATCTGCGTACGTTCGCCACGCATCGCTGGTTCACGACGGCCAAGCAGGCCCACGAGGTACTGCTCGCCCTCATGACCCGTACTGATCCCCCCGGTTCGCCTTGGAAAGAGATACAGATCCGCACTGCGGCGAGCCCGCTGCCCAGCCCCGTGCCCCGCATCGAGCCCGAGGAACGGCCAGCCGCGATGGTCCTTGCCATCGCTTGCCGTCTGGCTCCGCTTGCGCCCGGCGAACCGAACAACGAGCTCCGGAGCTTTCTCACCAGCCTGCCGACTCTCACGCTCAAAGCCGCGGCCACTCTCGCCGCGCGAACACTGCCCCAAGTGGGCAGCGCGCAAGACCCGTGCGATGTCATCGTCACCGGCCTTGGCGTATTGCAATTGGTCGGCACCCACACCCGGATGGGCACATGAGCCCCGAGCTGTGGCGCCATCGCATCGCCCGACTTCTGTTACCTGGCGTCGGTGCCGCCGTCGTCGTCCAGTGCGGCGTCGACTGGCTGCGGCCCCAGCGGCTGGACCTCCGCAATGAGATCGACGAAGCCCTGATAACAGCCCAGTTGAGACACGGTGCCTCGCTGCACATCACCAGAGTGATACTTCACAACATCCCCGCGTCCACGAGCGCAGGGGCAGACGCCGACCACATACTGAGGACGTTCGACGAATGGCATTATCGGCTCGCAGCCGCCAGCGCACTGGCGTCCGGCCCCGCCCCACAGGTGCACCGGCTAATCATCCGTGGTGATCAGGCCGAAGCCCCCTTACCGGATATGGTCGAGTTACAGGAGAACGGCCGCTGGTCAAGCCCGCAGAATGCCGACCTGGCGCTGCGAACCATCGGCATCACAGGAACTACGACACTCCTGACCAGCTATGACGTGGATCTATCGGGGCCGTACAGCGACGGTGATCCCTCGGTCCACATGTGAGGAGAGGGATTCGGTTGCCATACGCCCAGGACGACCCTCAAGACCGCGCATTTCTCGAACAGGCCATCGCCGTCTCGCGACATGCTCTGGAGGACGAGGGCAAGACGCCCTTCGGTGCCCTCGTCGTCATCGGCCAAGACGTGGTCGGGACGGGTACGAGCTCCGTCGTTGAACTTCATGACCCGACCGCGCACGCGGAGGTGATGGCACTGCGTGCGGCGGGCCAGGCTCTTGGCCGCCACATCATGGAAGACGGCGTCATGTATTCGAGCAGTGAGCCCTGCCCGATGTGCCTGGTTGCCTGTTACTGGGCAAGGATCCCCCGGCTCGTCTACGCCGCCACAAGCCACGATGCCGGGATCAACGGCTTCGAGGACTTGCAGTTCTACCGGGAGTTGGCGCTGCCAAACAAGGAGCGCACTCTCCTCGCAGAGGTGCCGGTGTCGGGGGACTTGCAAGAGAGGGCGGCCGGGGCACTCGCCGAGTGGGCGGCGCAGCTTCCCTTCTCCGTCGTACCGAAGCTTTGACATCTACCCTGCGGCGGGGCACTGCCCGAAGGCTGGGGCCGCTCACAACGCTGACTCCCAGGCAATAGGGTGCGGGATGTGCAACCCCTCCTGGCTCTCTTCGACCTCGACAACACACTCGTAGACCGACGGGGGACGCTCACCGACTGGGTCGCCGAGTTCACCGCCCGGCACGGTCTGGAGGGCGAGGAGCAGGCGTACGTCCTGGGCATGGTGGCCGAGCGGGCCTATCCGTCCACCTTTGACGCGATCCGCACCCGGTACCGGCTGCCCATGTCGACTGCGGAGTTGTGGCGCGCATACCGCACCAACATCGCGGCCTTGATGTCGTGCCCGGCCGAGGTCCTCGACGGCTTGGACGAGCTGCGGGCGGCCGGCTGGCGAGTGGGGGTGGCCACCAACGGTGCGGCGGACATCCAGCGCGCCAAGATGCTGGCCACCGGTATCTCCAAGCGCGTGGACGGCGTGTTCGTCTCCGAGGACGCCGACGCACGCAAACCACAGGCCCGTCACTTCGCCCTGGCCGCGGCCGGCTGCGGCACCGTGCTGGGCGACGGCGGCTGGATGGTCGGCGACAACCCGGTCAACGACATCGGCGGCGGACGCTCTGCGGGGCTGCGCACCATCTGGATCGGCAACGCCCACTCCTGGCCGCTGGACGATCCCCGCCCGGACCACACGGTGCCGCATGCACGCGCTGCCATTAACCTGCTGCTTCTGCACTCCCCAAACCACATGAGGGCCACGGCATGACAGATACCGTCGGGCTGCTGCACCCCGGCAGCATGGGATCCGCCTTCGGCGCCCAGCTGCGCGCCCGCGGCCATATCGTGCTGTGGTGCCCCGAGGGACGCAGCGACACAACCCGTCGCCGGGCCGAGCAGGCGGGCCTCGAATCCGAGGCACTGCCCGAGCTCGTCTCCCGCTCCGACGTGCTGCTCTCCCTGTGCCCTCCCGCCGCCGCGGAGGAGACTGCCGCCCAGGTAGCCGAGCTCGGCATGGCCGGCGCGGGCACGATCTATGTTGAAGCGAACGCCGTCTCGCCGTCGCGCGTGGTGAGTATCGCCGACCGCCTGGCCCCGATGCCGGTCATCGATGCTGCGGTGGTCGGATCGCCTCCCGTGGGCGGCAAGTCCCCGACGCTCTATCTGTCCGGCCCCGGCAAGCAGGCCGACCGGATCGCCGAACTCTTCGCGGGCACCGATGTGCGGACCCGCGTCCTGGGCGACAGCATCGGCAAAGCCTCCGCACTCAAGCTCGCGTACTCCAGCTACCAGAAGGTCTCCCGCGTGCTGGCCGCCGTGGCGTACGGAGCGGCCGAAACGTACGGTGTCGAGGATGAGCTGCTGGAGATCGCAGCCAAGCGCACCCGCAGCTACCTCGTGGAGACCGACTACATCCCCAAGACCGCTGCCCGCGCCTGGCGTTGGGGCCCGGAGCTTGAGGACGCGGCGGCTCTGCTCGCCGACGCCGGGCTGCCGGACTCCCTCATGCACGCCGCCGCGGCGACGCTCGCTCGGTGGGACGGCAACAAAGACGAGCGACTGGATATCGCCGAGGCGCTGGAAGCCCTGCGCTTCGAACGGGACTTGGACAACCCGAGTTGAGCAGGTCGCATCCGCTGGGTCGCTGACGTCCTGGCCGTCAGGAGCGAGGTGACGTGGCGCGGACGATGTCGTCGATCCTCTGTGCGGCTTCGCGGGGTGCCGTCGTATCCGTGTCTACGCGCAACTCCCACTGCGCCTGCGGGTGAGCCGCAAGATCGGCCTGGGTGGCGTCCCACGCGGCCAGCCGAGCGGCCGTGTCGGTGTCCCCCCGCTGCGGTGAGCGTCGGGCTGTCGTCTCCTTGGAGCACCACAGCAGCACGCGCACCCAGTGCGCCGGGAAGCGGGCGGTCACTTGCTCCATCCCCACCATCTGACCGAGGTGGACGACGGGGGTCCTGCCGCCCTCCATGGCCTGGTCGAGGCCGGGCCGGTCGACGGCGTAAATGTTGCCGTACCGGTCGTTGCGGTAGATGACGTCGCCGCGTGCCTCCAGGGCGGCCAGCTGCTCTGGTGTGCCCATCCGGTAGCCCTTGGTCTTCCCGTTCCCGATCTTCAGCCGGGTGAACGGCACGTACCGCGCATCGAGTTCGGTGAGTGCCGCCGTGATCGTGTCCTTGCCTACCGCCGGCGGCCCGTACAGGAGGATGCCCTGCCTCACGGGAACACCGTCCCGAAAACCTGGCGCACCTGGTCCGTGAGCGAAATCGCGGCGCCGAGCCGGTTGTCGACAACCATGTGTGGCACGACAGGCCGCAGCTCAAGATCGATCCCGGTGGCATACGTGTCCCAGTTCTGGACTTTCCAGCTGTCCCGGGCGGCGGACCGGAAGCTGATGTACTCGTGCATCGTGTCGAGGTCGCACTGAATCCAGACAACAGCGACGGTGACGCCACGCGCTTCGCAGCGGTTGATCAGGCGCCGCATCCACCGAGGGTCGGTGGCCTCGGCGATGAAGGGCGCGGAAAGTACGGTGCTGATCGCGCAGTCGATGTTCGCGTACGCGGTCTCCAGCAGGCACTGGTACTCCAGCGGGCGGACCTTCTCCCGGTAGAGGTCGGTGTGCCGGTCATTGGGCTCACTGCCCATTTCAACAAGGAGGCGCTCGACGAGCGGGCGCGTGATCGGGTCCTTGTCGAGGACGGGCCATCCGGTGAGCTGCGATACGAAGCGGGCGAACTCCGACTTCCCGCTGCCCGCGTAGCCGCCGACCATCATCAGCGTCGGCCGGTTGGGATCACCCCCGGTGTGGCGTCGCTTCCAGGCGTCGATGATGCGCTGCTGGACGCCCAGGCCGTCCGCGGCCTCCGCGCTCGGTGCCAGCTGGTGCAACGCCCGTTCCACAGCCAGGACATGGGCGCCGTTGTGCGGTTCGCTCGACGCGGTGAACTTGAGCTTCCTGGCCTCGTCGGGCAGAGCGTTACGGAAGCCCAGCTCAGGCTCGGTCGCGCGGTACAGCAGGCAGTACGCGCGTCGGTAGTGCGGTCCGGGATAGACCTCACCCTGCTCGTGCTGCCACAGGGTCTGAAAGTTGGCGGCCGGCACCGTGAGTCCAGCGGCTCGGGCCACCTCGCGCAGCTGCTCGCCCGCGCCTTCGAGCGTCAGGCCGTGGGCTTCGCGTTGTTGTCTCAACTTGTCCGGGCGCCACCCTGGGCGACTCTTACTCACCGCGCCTACCGCCTGCCCATCCCTGGTCATGATCCGGAGCCTAAGTCTGCCTGTCATGAACCCGTGTGTAAGCGGATGTTGAAAAGTCAGGGCGCCCGGCCATGAGCTGCTGATGAGCAGCTTCGGCAACAGCTTGTGATACTCCGCACACCTCCGAGCCGGTGTCATGGTCACACCGACGCGGTCGTCGTTTACCCGCCTCGGTCTCCAGTATCCGTACGAGATCGGAGGGGCGTCACCATGCGCTATCGGCCGACGTGCACCCCCTTGTCGACGAGTCTGTCGACCGCCACACACCCAGTGGGCGACGTAATGCTTGGCACTTCACTCCAGCGGAGTTCCGCTGCTCCGGCTCCACGCCCGATCGCGGTGATACTCGATCTCTTCGGCACGCTCGTCGAAGCCCCGAGTGCGGTCGAACGAAGGGCTGCCGCTGCCCAGTTCGCCGAGATCCTGCGCGTATCCCCGTCGGTCGCCGAGTCGATACTGTCCGACAGTTGGCAGGCGAGGCACGACGGGCAGCTGACGTCCTCTACCGAGGTCGCGGCTCACCTCGTCACCCGCTGCAACGCCTCTGCGGCCTGTCTGGACGAGCTGGGGATGCTCCTGGCCCGGCTCGCCCGCACCCGTCTCCTGGCCGATGCGACTCTCCTTCGGGCCCTGGAGCAGCTTCGGCGCGGTGGTGCCAGGCTGGCCGTCCTCAGCGATGCGTCCACGGACATCGCCGAGGCGTGGAACCGCAGCGATCTCGCGTCGCACTTCGACACTGCCGTGTTCAGCTGCCGGGCCGGTGCGGTGAAGCCCGACCGTCTGCTCTTCCGCGCGGTCCTCCGAGAACTCGGTGTCGCCCCGCATCAGGTTCTCTACTGCGGCGATGGCGGCGGTGACGAGCTGGCCGGCGCGGAGCGGGCCGGGATGCGTGCCGTGCGCGTGGAACGCCGGGGCGGGCCCAGCAGCCTCGTGTTCGGCGAGACCGTTTGGTCCGGCACGGCGATACCCGACGTGGAAGCTCTCCCCTCCCTGCTGGACAGATGGGGGAAGCGATGAGCGGCCCGTACGCGTGGGCGGTTGAGAACGGCGTCCTCTGCCGACTCCCCGCTCCGGCCGGCATGTCCCCGGCGCGCGATACGACGATTGTCGAGACGCGCTACACGGGATTATGCGGAAGCGATGTCGCGAAGCTCAATCACCCGTGGCAAGGGCAGTTGCCGGAACCGTGGTACCCCGGGCACGAGATCGTCGGCGTCGACACGGAGACGGGCGGCTGGGTCGCAATCGATCCGCTGGTCTCCTGCCGCTCGTGCCACTACTGCGACCGCGGCCATGTGCACCTCTGCCCACGACTCCGGCGCATCGGGTGGGATCTTCCCGGAGGTCTCGCCGACTCCGTGAGGGTGCCCCGCGACAGCATCATCCCGCTTCCCCATCTGCACGATCCCGCGCACGGAGTCCTCGCTGATCCGATGGCGGTGGCCTTGCACGGAGTCCGCTGCGGGCTCCGGGCGCCTCTGGGGCGGCTCGGCATCATCGGGGGCGGTGTCCTCGCGGTGTGCACGGCCATCTGCGCGGCAGGGGCGGGGTGGGACGTCCACATACTGGTCAGGGAACCCTCACGGTCGCATCAACTGCGGTACGTGCTCGACCGGCACATCACTCTCCACTCCGCCGAGCTGCCGGCGTGCGACGCCGTCGTGGACGCCGCGTCCGGTCACAGTGACTCCCCCATATGCCAGGCGCTGACAGCCGTTCGTGACGGCGGAACGGTTCTCGTCCAGAACGCCTACGCGCCCCGCGTCATTCTCTCGGTCCCCCTGCGGGACGTCTTCCGTCGCTCGATCACCCTGCGCGGCTCCTTCTCGTACTGCCGCGCAGACGGCCACGACGACTTCCGAGACGCCATCGACATCATCGCCAAGGGCGGCGACTGGGCCGCCCTGATGACCCGAGACCGATTCACCCTCAGCGAACTGCCGCAGGGACTGGCGGCCCTGAACAACAAAGCCCGCCATCGCCCCTTCAAGGTCCTGCTCACTTCCAACGCTTGATGGAAAGGAGCCACGCCATGGCGGTCACAACGCCATTACTGGCCCACAAGATCAACTCGCCGGCCGACATCCCACCCCAGGACATCCATGACGGAATCACGCGCATCCTCGCGTTACCGGAAGGCCAAACGCGCGACGTCATGCTGGGAAGCGTCCTGACGGGACTGCTCCTGCGGGGACCGAGACTGGACGAAGTCGAGTCCGCGGTCCGAGCCGCGACGGCCCTGGACCGAAACAGCTGGGACTTCCACCAGCCGCCAGAGGGCATGCGATTCGTCGGCTATACGGGCAGCGGGAAGAAGACCTTCAAGACGATCAACCTCAGTACCGCTGCCGCACTGGTGGCGGCCACCGGGGGAGCACACGTCGCGAAACTCGGATCGCGCAGTGCGTCGTCGAAGACCGGGTCCCGCGACTTCATCGACCTCGTGGGGGCGACGAGCGACACGGTGCCGCACCAGGAGATGGTCGACATCACGGCGGAGGTCGGCTTCGGGTTCTTCTCCATCGAGAACCGCGTCCCCGAGTTCGACCGCCGCTATGGAGGCAGGTTCCAGGCCGTGCACGCCCTCAGCCTGGCGTTCCCGGCCCTCCTCAACCCGGTCACCTGCGCCGCCTACGTATACGGCCTCTCGCACCCCGCGGTTGGCGCGTCCGCCCGGCTGCTCTCCAGGCTCGGCCTGCCAGACGTGACGGTCATCAACTCCAGTCTTGGCAAGGCGGTCCAGGTCGACGAACTGATACCCGGAAGCACCGTGCGGGCCTGCCGGATCAACGCCGGCGACGAGGACCTGACCTTCAACGTCGAGGTGCGCAAGGGCGCGACCTCGATGCCGCAGGACCTGATGTCCGTCACCCAGCACGACGACCCCCGGGAGAACGTCGCCGCAGCCATACGTGTGCTGGCAGGCCAGGACACCAGCCAGGCGCGGAACGCGGTCGCCCTCAACGCGGCCCTGCTCATGCTGACGTCCGAGGTGGTCCCCACCATCCAGTCCGGCATCGACAAGGCGCTCAGCATCATCGACGCGGGCGCGGCCCTGGACACACTCCAGCAGTTCGTACGTCTCACGGGCGGCGCCCCGGACAAGCTCCGCTCGCTCCTGCGGCCCGTCTCCCCGACAGCCCTCCTGGTCAACCCCGGCAGCAAGGAGAAGACCCCATGCTGACGCACGACGAACTCGCGATCGTCCACCTGGTCCTCAACACCGACTGCAACGCCTGGGACCTGGCACCGACCAGCACCTCGCCGGGTGTGTGCCGCTTCTGCTACCGCGAACGCAACCGGGTCCAGACCGACCCGGACACCGTCCGCCGCGTCATCGACCGAGTCCGTTCCGAGTCCGAGGCCCATCGGTGCGTCTTCACCGGCGGCGACCCCGTGATGCCGTACGACAACCACCTTGAGGTCGCCCTCCGGCACGCCACCGAGATCGGCTTCGAGACCAACCTCCACACCAACGGGCTGCTCCTGAGCGAACGCTATGCCGGCCTCCGCGACCACGTGACCGTCTACTCCCTGGCAGTCGACGGCCCGAACCCCGAGCTGGCCAACTGGTTCCGCGGACAGGGGTACTTCGAACGGTTCCTGTCCAACGTCGAGTTCCTCACCGCCGACCACCGGCCGCTCGCGTTCAACACGTTCACCACGGCCGGCTCCGTGAAGGAACTGCCCCGCCTGGCGCAGCTCATCGCCGGGGTGACCCAGGGGACGGACGTCGAGTACTGGCTGATCTCCCAGTACCGACCCATTGGCCGCGCCAGCACGCGCAAGGCGGAGATCTACGGCTTCGAGCCGGACGACTTCGTACGGGCCGTGGACGACGTACGCGGCATGGTCGACGGGGTGGAGATCTACGCCCAGCCCACGCGTGCCCCGGAGGACCCGTACCCGTTCCGCGTCTGGGTCCTCGCCGACGGAACGGTCACAGCGGACCTCGGCAGCGTCGCGGCCCCTCGCAACGAGGTGCTCGGCGACCTCCTGGCCGACGGCTTCGAACCGCTGGTCCGCCGGGCCTTCGCCCTCCGCGAGCAGACACAGCTGGAAGGAATCGCATGAAGTTCGACACCGCGTACTACGAGAACGTCATCGACCAGCACCGCTACGAACGCCTGGGGCTCGGCACCATCGACTTCGCCCTCGCGGGGATGAGCCCCGACGACCTGCGCACGAAGTGGGTGTGCCACACGGGAGCGCGCGGGTTCGCAGAAGCGGTCGCGGGCGAGCAGCCCGCGATCGTCACCACCGGGGTCGGGCTCGGAGGTCCGCCCCACGCCGGCACCCTCTTCCAGCTGCTGCGCGCGATCAAACTGCAGCAGTGCGGGCTCGACGTCCAGATCGTGCTGGGCGATCTCGACTCCTACAACGCACGCCGTACACCCCTGGACTCCGTGCGGAAACTCGCCGACAAGTACGAGGAGTTCGTCCTGGGCCTCGGGTTCGACGCCGAGCGCGGTGTGCTGCGCAGACAGGAGGGCGAGACCGACGTCCTGGCCACCGCGTTCCTGCTGTCGCGCCACCTGGATGACGACGACTTCCACTGGGCGGAGGAGGACCTCGCCGGGCTCTACCGCGACCACGGAGTCTTCGACCACCTCAACTACGGCATGAAGCAGGCCACGTTGCTCATGGCCGCGGACTTCGTGCACCTCCTCCGCGAAGGGCGTCACGTCCTGGTCTCCCTCGGGGTCGACGAGCACAAGTACGTCGCCCTCGCACGGCGCGGCGCGGAACGCTGGGGCCTGCCCGCGGAACGGCTGTCCGGCATCTACACCAAGATGATCCCGGGCCTCGGCGGCCTCCCGAAGATGAGCAAGAGCATCCCCGGCTCCGGGATCGACGCCTCCATGTGTGCCGAGGACATCAGGACGCTACTCCACGCGGACACCGACACCGCGCCCACCGACGACGGCTCGGCGCTGCTCCAGATGTACGCGTGTCTGCCCGACGTCGACGGTCGGGAGTACGACCGGGTCTCGGCCGCGCGCCGCGCCGGAAGCCCCGAATGGCACACCGTACGCGAGCAGCTGGTCGAGCGGATGCTCTCGCTGTTCTCCCACTGGCCGAAGTAAGCAAGGAGTCTCTCGTGCACACAAACACCGCGACCTCCCCGCAGCCCATCGGCGGCCCCGAGTCCTACTTCATCAGGAGCGGCTACCGCAGCCGGGACCAGGTGGAGTACTTCCTCGACGAGACGGACGACACCGTGACCTGGCAGCCCGACGTCTACCCGTACACCGCAGCCTGGGCCAAGGAACTCGGCCGCGACGTCGTGATCGACATCGGCTGTGGACGGGCGGGCAAACTGGCGTCGCTGGTCGGCGAATACCCGGCCTGGTCCTACATCGGCGTGGACTTCGGGGACAACCTCGTGTGGTGCCGTGACAACCATCCCTTCGGGGAGTGGATCGAGGTCGACCTTGAGTCGGCCGAGCGGCTGCCCATCGCCCCCTCCCTCGTGCGCCGGTCCATCGTGGTCTGCTCCGACGTGATCGAGCACCTGGTGAATCCGATGCCGGCCCTGTCTCTGATCCGTGCCCTCCTCATGGAGGGCAGCGCCGCCGCCGTACTGTCCACGCCGGCGCGCGAGTGCCGCAGCGGCTACGACACTCTTGGTCCGCCGCGCAACCCCAGCCATGTCCGGGAGTGGGCGAGCGACGAGTTCCAGGCACTGCTGCGGGCGTCCGGGTTCGCGATCCGCTACGCCGGGCTCACCCGAAGCGACGACGCCTCCAACGGCCTGTCCACCCAACTGCTCCTCGTCGGGGTAGGAGAGGCGGAGGGAGAACAGCGGTGACAGCGGTTCCCCGGTCCGAGGGCATGCGTGTCGTCCACCTCCCGGCTCGAACCCCGTACGCGTGGAAGCTGCGAAGCCGTGACTTCCACATCCTGAACGGGACCGAGATCCCCAGCGGCGACACGGTGCCGGCGGCGGTGAACGCCGCCTGGCTCCTCGAACACGGCCCTCTCACATGGCTCGACGTCCTCCACCTGCACCACATCGACTTCGAGGACCTCTCCACCCTGGAACGCCTGCTCGATGAGTGCCTGAACGACGGAGTCAACGTGGTCTTCACGGCTCACGACACGCGCCCCATGGTCGGCAACGCCGAGGACTTCACCGCGCGGCTGCGGATGCTCCACTCCGCCGAGGTCAGCTGGGTCTGTCTCACCGAAGGCTCTGTCACAACGCTCGCCGAAGTTCTCGGCGAGCGCCCCCGGACAACGGTCATTCCTCACGGGTACGTCGCATCCCCGGAGTTGCTGGCCGGTCTGGAACGCGAAACGAGCAGGTCAGCGGCCCGGTACCTCATCTTCGGCGCCTCACGGGCCAGCCGGGACCAGCTGTCCACGATGGCCAACTGGAGCCTGGGGATCACGGATTCCCACAGCACGCTCCACGTCCTTCTGCGCGCGTTCAGTCCTGCCGACTTCGCCGACGGGGGCCGCGCTCCGCTGGTCCTGGAGATGGCCCGGCGCGATCCCCGCATCCGCCTGACCATGCGCCCGTATCCCACGGACGAAGAAGTGGTCAGAGCCGGTCTGGCTTCCGACGCCCTGCTGCTCCCGTACCTCTGGGGCAGTCACTCTGGGCAGCTGGAGCTAGCCTTCGACCTGAACCTGCTTCCGGTCTGCTCCCTCACAGGGCACCTGCACGAGCAGTACGAGCAGCACAAGGAGCTCGTCGAGGAACCCGAATGGTTCGACTGGTCGCAGGGGCACCCCAACCTCTTTGGAGAGAAATTCCTGACCGCGCTGGAGAACGCGGCAACACGGCTCGGCTCCAGACCTCGCCGCGTCGACCGCGAGTTCCTCGCCTACAGGGCCCAGGAACACACGGCGATCCTGGATGCCTACGCCCGCGTATACGGGGGTGACCGGTGAGCGCCCCTCCGCGTATTTCGTGCGTGATCCTGTGCCACAACTACGGCCAGTATCTCGACCAGGCCATAACAAGCTGTCTGAAACAGGAGCCAGGAAACTTCGTCCTTCAAGAAATCATCGTCATCGACGACGGCTCCAGCGACGAAACCAAGGAGGTATGCCGTCGCCACGAAGGAAACATCAAGGTCATTCGGAGGAGCCAGCAAGGATTCGGCCAAACCTTGACCGACGCCTTTCTCCTCAGTACCGGCGACTGGGTGGCTCCACTCGACGCCGATGACTGGTTCCACCCGTCAAAGCTGCGTACATGCGCTGAGGCGATGAGGGGCGAAACGCTGTTCATCGAGCACTGGGAAAACGTGGTGGACTCCCACGGAAACCCGATGCTGCGGGAACCACACCCGGGCGGAAACACCAGCACACTCCTGGTCCACCGCGATGCCGCCCTCAGCCTCCTGCCCGTGAACAACGAGATCTTCTTCCACGCGTTGCGTGAGGCCGGCCGAGGCATCGCCCTCCGCGACCCGTTGACCTTCTACCGCGTGCACCCCCGCAGCATGACCGACCGCAGTACGCCCGGCGTGTCACAGGACTATCGGGCTGACGTGTGCATCGCGCTCTCGGATCGCCTTCGCGCGATGCACGAGAACCCTCCGTCGTGGGCGACCACTCGCCGACTCACAAGGATTTCCTGGCATTTCCGCACACTCGCTTTCGGCCACAGAGTGGAATCCGCCATGCAGCGAAAGGAGCGTCTGTCCGCGATGCGCCTGATTCCGGGAATGCTCATTGGCACGCTCCGGGCGCGTGCCCCAATAACACCGTGGCTCCGGTCCCTCTCCAGCACGATCGCGGGACGGCCGCTGGTGCGGCTGACAACGAAACCGGGACAGCAGGCCCATTCGTGATCACCCGGCGATGTATCGAGGGCGGCGATGATAAAATCGCCGCTTCCAATCCCATACTGGTCAGGCCAGTTGTCCGACCCAGGAGCGTATAAGCGCCATGAGCCGTTTGAGCGAGTCTGTCACCCGTGTCATGCACATCCTCGATGGGGCGGACCTGGGCGCGGACTATACGGTCGCGCAGCTGCTCGACGAGACAACAGCCAGGCGTTCGCTGGACCTCTCCGACCTCTCCCCCCAGGAACAGGCGGCCCTGGTCGAGGGGCGCGCGAATCACCTGATCCCCTCGGCCGCGGTGCTCGCCCAGAAGATCGAAGCCGCGCGGGACGCGGGGCGCCCGTTCGTCGTCAAGTACGGCATCGACCCGACCTCGCCCGATGTCCACCTCGGCCACGCGGTGCCGATCATCATCGCCAGCCGGTTTCAGCGGATGGGCCACCATGTCGTCTTCATCATCGGTGATGTCACAGCCAAGATTGGTGACCCGTCTGGACGCTCCTCGGACCGACCGCCCCTCACCGACGAGGACATCGCCCGCAACCTGAGCGGCTACCAACAGCAGGTCACGCCGTTCATCGACTTCGAGCGTGCCGACCTGCGCTTCAACGGCGAGTGGCTGAACAAGGTCACCCTGCCGGAGCTCGTCGGGGTCCTCGCCCGGGTGCCGGTCTCCATGTCGCTCCAGCGCGAGGACTTCCGCACCCGGCTCGCTGATGGCCATGGGCTGTCCGTCGCCGAGTTCGTCTACTCCGTGGTCATGGCGTGGGACTCTGTGGCCATCGACGCCGATGTCGAACTCGGCGGTGTGGACCAGCTGTTGAACCTCCAGATGTGCCGCAAGGTCATGGAGATCTCGGAGCAGGCCCCTGAGGTCGTCATCACCACCCCGCTCATCGAGGGCACCGACGGCACAGGCACCAAGATGAGCAAGAGCAAGGGCAACTACGTGGGCCTGACGGCGTCGCCTGATGACGTCTACGGCCGGCTGATGTCCGTCCCCGACCACCTGACCGAGCCGTACCTCCAGCTGCTCACCGAATGGACGGACGACGAGATCGGCGTGGTCACCAAGCGCCTGGAGGCGGGCACGGCGCACCCGATGGCGATCAAGCGCATCCTCGCCGGTGAGGTGGTGGCCGCTCTCCACGGCCTGAAGGCTGCTGCCGCCGCCCGCGCGGAGTTCACGGCGCGCTTCTCCAAGCGCTCCTTCGGCGACACCCAGAACCTCCCCGTCGTCTCCCTGACGGACCACGCCGAGGACACACTCGGGGCGCTGATCAGCCGCACGTTGGACTTCGCCCCCAGCCTCTCCGCCGTGCGTCGGGTGGCTCAGCAGAACGGCCTCCGCCTGATCCGCGAATTGAACGGAGACCAGCAACCCACACCGCTCACGGAGGCTTCTGTGCAGCAGACGCTCGGCGCAGTTGTGACCGAGGTCGGAGCACTCGAAGGTGCTGAGCTATACCTCAAGGTGGGCCGTAAGGTCGCCCGTATCGACGTCTGAGACCGGTTCACCTCGAAGCGCTGTGATCGGAAATCATCGAGGTCCACCCGAACCGGGCCAGCGTCCCCCCGGGACATCTGGGTATCCCTCCTGCTCGGTTCCTTAAGGCAGATCGATGTCCTCGTTTTCTCCGGGACTTTCTTCGCCCATACCAATCCGCACATCGCCTGCGCTGCCTTCGAACCCGAGACGGGCGAGGTGCTGGTAGGCAGCGCGGCGGGGGTCGTGGCCCTGGAGGTCAAGGACACATAAGCGACAAGCGAAGGGCTTGGACACCATGACAGAGAGGACTTCCCGCGCCTCTGGCGATGAGGCGGACTGCGGCTCCGGCCCAGTTGCCGAACCCGGCGCGCCGGTCATCCTGAGCAACGAGCCCGGCTCGTTCGCCTGGGGCGTCCTGGCCAAACGCCATCCGGCCCTGATCCAACAGGTGCGAGACGCCTCCCCGTACAGCCACCGACAGCACGAGGCCCTCAACGCCCTGCTGGACGAAATCACCAACGGTGTCGTCGAACCGCTCGCACCCACGGACCACGACCACGGGCCCTGGTCGGACTGGGGACGGGAACACTTCGGGCGACCGTGGTTCGACACCCCGTTCCTGTGGGCGGAGAGCTACTTCTACCGCAGGCTCCTCGGGGCCATCGGGTACTTCGGTACGGGCCCGTGGCAGGGAGTCGATCCCTTCGCCCCCTTCAAGCAGGCCGAATTGCGCGGCGCGGCGGTGGACGAGGAACTGCGCGCCCTGGACGCACTCGCCGACGCGCCGGCCGACGAGCGGGCCACGGCTCTGCTCCACGCCTCGCTCTGGGGCAACCGCGCGGACCTCGGCTTCCGCGTTACGGCGGGGGAGCCGGCCCTCGGCGACGCTGACCCCGGCCTGGTCGCCGACGACAGCGCCGTGCTGTGGCAGCTCCTACCTACCGGAGCGCCGTCCACCGTCGCCGTCGTGGCGGACAACGCTGGACGAGAACTGATCCCCGACTTGGTCCTTATCGACCACCTCCTCGAAGATCGGCGTGCTGAACAGGTCGTACTTCACGTCAAGCCCTACCCGTACTACGTCTCCGACGCTACGACGACGGACGTCGTCGACTGCCTACGCCGCCTCGCCCAGGCGCCCGGCGAAGCCGGCGGGATCGGCGGGCGCCTCTGGAAGGCCATGGCGTCTGGCCACTTGGAGGTGCGCACCCACCCCTTCTTCTGCGCGCCGCTGCCGTACGAGGAGATGCCCGAGGACCTGCGACAGGAGTTCGCCGCTGTCACGCTGACCATCCTGAAGGGTGACCTCAACTACCGCCGTCTTGTGGGTGACCGGATGTGGGACGCGACGACGCCGTTCGCGGACCTCACGGCATACTTCCCAGGCGCTGCCGTGTCGCTCCGCACGCTGAAGTCCGACGTCATCGTGGGAATGGACCGGAAGACACTGAGCGCACTCGAACAGTCGGGGCATGCGTGGCGTACGAGCGGCACCCACGCTCTTGTTCAAGCCCGACGCTAGATATGAAGGCGACGGCTCTCGTCCAAACGGCATCTCAGTCGCGTACGGTCGCGTCATCGGGTGGTGAAGGCATCCGAAATCCCCTGGAGTTGGCCAGCGGTCAACGCGGGCCGGGTTGACCGCCGCAGCGGCACTGACCCGGTGTTCCGTCGTACTGGCGGAGTCAAAGCCCGAGTCACCCCAGACGAGCGGCCGGCGGATTGCGCCGTGTCACAGCGCGACGGCATCCGGAGGATGCTCACAGGAGTACTGGCCGCCCTGGAGCGCCCCGGGCCCCGCGTCCTCGTAGGCCACGGCCTTTGGGCCTCCGTGCTCCTCTGGCATCAGAGCCGATCTCCGAAGGAGGACATGCCGCTCTTCTTCCCGGAGGCACCGTACGTCGAGCCGATCGCCGTACCCGACGACGAGCTGTCTGACTGGATCACGGCGCTGCTGAGCGATCTCGACAGCGACGTTCCACCAGGTCGCGCCGACCGCGGTGGCGCGGACATATTCCGGATCGGCGAGGGCTGGGCGGTTGCTACCGTCGGTTCCGTATCCCACTCGCCGGATCAGAAGGATCTCCCTCATGCATGATGCCCGCGCCCTGATTGAAATGGGTGCCGAAGCGGTTCGTCGGCTCGCTCGTCGCGGCTACTCTCTGGACCTGTCCGAGCTGGAGTCCCTCCAGTCTCGGCGCAACCAGAACATCCGCTCGGCCGACGAGCTGCGGGCTGAGTCCAAGCGGGTGGCGAGCGAGGTCCAGCAGACGGCCAAGCAGGGCGGCGACATCGCCAAGCTGAAGGAGCGCGCCCGCGAGCTGAAGGACCAGATCCGGGACATCGAGGCCGGGCAGGAACAGGTCCAGGAGCAGCTCCGCGAGCTCCTTCTCAGCATCCCGAACCTGCCGGACGATGCGGCTCCGGACGGTGACACCGAGGCGTTCGCGGTCGAGGTCAGGCGCGTCGGCACTCCGCCCACGTTCCCGTTCCAGCCGAAGGACCACGTCGACCTCGGTGAGGCCGCCGGCATCCTCGACTTCGCGCGGGCGACGAAGCTGTCCGGTCCACGCTTCGCGGTCTCGCGCGGCGCCGGGGCAGCGCTGGAGCGTGCCCTTGCCACGCTCTTCCTCGACCTCCACACCCGTCGGCACGGATACATCGAGCACGCGGTCCCGTACCTGGTCACCCGTAAGACGATGACCGGCACGGGGCAGCTGCCGAAGTTCGAGGAAGACCTGTTCAAGACCGGCGTCGCCGACCGCGAGCTGTTCCTGATCCCGACGGCCGAGGTGCCACTGACCAACCTCTACGCCGACGAGATCATCCCTCCGGCCGAGCTGCCGCTGGCGCTCACCGCGCACACGCTGTGCTTCCGGTCCGAAGCAGGCTCGTACGGTCGTGACACCCGGGGCCTGATCCGCCAGCACCAGTTCGCCAAGGTCGAGATCGTCCAGATGGTCGACCCGGCGGACGCGGACGCCACGCTGGAGACAATGGTCGGCCACGCCGAGGCGTGCCTGAAGGAACTCGGCCTCGCCTACCGCGTCGTCAAGCTGGCCGCCGGTGACACGGGCTTCTCCGCCCAGCTCACCTACGACATCGAGGTCTGGATCCCGAGCCAGAACACGTACCGCGAGATCTCCTCGGTCTCCAACTTCGGCACCTTCCAGGCCCGCCGGGCCAACATCCGAACCCGCGGCGAGGACGGCAAGCCCAAGCTCGTCGCCACCCTCAACGGCTCCGGCCTCCCCGTCGGCCGTACCCTGGCCGCTCTCCTTGAGCAGTGCCAGCAGCAGGACGGCTCCATCGTCCTGCCCGAATCGCTCGTCCCGTACCTCGGCTTCCGCCGTATCTCGGCGGACGGAACACCGGAGGCATAGTGCTCGTCGGCGTCTGCGCCGACGTACACCTCCTCGGGCCGGGCTGGCTCACGGACCTGGAGAACGACTGGGTCCGTCGGCCGGTCCGCCTGGAGGACATCACCACCGGATCCCTCGCCTCCCGCGATCTCCGCAGCACCGGATACGACCTCCTGGTCGGCGGGCACGAATACCCATCGCTGCCAGCCTGGACTCGTACCTGGAACGAGCTGGACTGCGACGTCGCCACGTTCCAGCACTCCCCTGTCTTCCAGCACGCCGACGCGGCCTTCGACGGCAAACGGTCACGGCTCTACTGCTACTCGCCCGAGATGATCGAGCGGTACGCAGGGCACCAGCCAATCCCCGAACTCGCCGTTCATCTCGGCCTGGACGAGGAGGAACCACCGGCCGTCGCCGGTAGCGACCTCGTGTGGCTCGGCCGAATAGATGAGGAGAAGGCGCCGCACATCGCCGTCCGAGCGGCCCAGATCCTGGGCCGCCGGATCCAGGTCGTCGGCCCCGTCTTCGACGAGGCGTATGTGCGCCACCATGAACGCCTCTTCAGCGCGGACCACGTGAAGTGGGCCGGCGAACTCGGTGGCCAGGCCAAGACCGCCGCCATCCGCGACGCCTCCGTCTTCGTCTACGCCTACGCCCGTACGTACGTGGAGGCCGGCGCCGCCGTCTTCGGAGAGTCCCTCCGTGGCGGCACCCCCATGGCCGCGCTCACGTGGCGCGAGGGAACCTGTGCCGAGGCGGCCCTGTGCGAGCGGACAGGCGTGATTACGGTGGCCGACCCCGACGAGGACGACGAAAACGCAGCGGAGCTTCTCGCCCTCGCGATCGAGCAGGCCGAAGACCTCAACCACACGGAGGTCCAGGAGATCGGGATGCATCGCTTCGATCCGGCCCGCCACTTTACGGCGATGTCGACTCGGCCATGCTGACGAGCGGTCTCAGAGAGCCCGCGCCCGGTTCGCCGACCGATACAGAGGGCCGCTTACCTGCGGTCCTGCGCCAAGCTCTGGGAGCGAACTGGGAGTTCACCATCACCGACGGGCGGATCACAATCGAGCATGCCCACAGAGGCTCGCCGTACCGTCCGCCCCGCCAGGCCCCGTCGTGGGAGGAGCTGCTGGCGGAACTGAAGGCAAGCTTCGCGGCCCAGGGCGTCCTGCAGGACGCCTGCCTGCCACTTCGATGGGGCCGCGAGACCGAGCTGACGATCTCGGCCGTCCAAGCCCTTGACCCCCTCCTCAAAGACGGGCGTCCGCTGACCTACCGCAGCGGCTTCCTGCCCCAGCCTGTTGTTCGTTTCACCGGGCAGCGTGACGCATCGGGCGACCTCCGGGAAGGATTTCTGACCTCGTTCGTCAACGTTTCCCGTGTCCAGCCAATTCAGTGCACGGACGAATACGGTGTGATCTTGGATGGCTGGCTCAGCGTGCTGTCGCGATTGGGTTTCCATGCGCGCCACATCAGCGTCCACGGCAAGCTGGCAGCATGGCGGCGCCGCCAAGTCGAAGGTGTCACCCTTCGCTTCAACCACCTCGACCTGTCTCTCGGCGACATCGTCCTCCTTTGGAACGCCGACAACCCTGCGCGCATGGCGGTAGACCTCGGCACCGGACTGGAACGGTTGGCGTGGGCACGTACGCGGCGAGGGTGGAGAGACCTCGTCTTCGGCAGGTTCGCGTCCCTGGCGGCCCCGGCGACCCTGGACGCCGTCCGCACCGCCACTCTCCTCCTCGCGCATGGCATCCGTCCCGCCGTGCGGGGGGCAGGCGGAATCACACGCCGGGTGATCGGAACGATCGACCGTGACTCGGCGAGGCTGGGTGTCAGCTCCCTGGTTCGCGCCTCGTATCGCTATTGGCGACTGTTCGGTGAGCCGAATGTTCCATGGCCAGCCGTGGCCATGGCGATCGAGGAGGAGCTGGGCATCTGAAGGAAGACCTCTGGTGAGGTCGAGCCCGCTTGCCCGGGCAAGGTTGTGCATCCTTCGACGTCGGCCAGCACCAGGCCGCCCAGCGGCTTCATCCAGGCTCTCCGCCTCGCCCGCGCGGGCGGTGACGTGCAACTGGGCTGCTATGTGCTGACCACGATGGCGATGCTGTTTCGCTGCTTCGGGGCTTCGGGGCTTCGCGAGCGAGGCGATCGATATGGCCCGGGCGCCTTCGAACGGGCCAAGGGCCAGGCCGTCCCGAGGGTCCTGGCGTTCACCAAGCTGATCGAGGCCCGGGCCTATGCCCGCGACACCGACCCCAGGGCCGCTTCACGGGCCCTTGCGGCCTCCGAGGACCTCCTGAGCCGGTCGGACGCCTCCGACAGCGGCTTGGAGCCCGCCTGGATCGACTTCTATCACCATGCCCGCCTGTCAGCGGACGCCGCCGAGATCTTCCGGGACCTGAAGAACCCCAAGGCGGCCCTGGCCTGGAACCAGCGGGCCGCCGCCATGCCGCCGGGAGTGTTCACCCGCTCGGTCGGAATGCGCCTGGCGATCGTGGGAACCGCCCACCTCCAGGCCCGCGACCTCGACCACGGCCTGGAGCTGGGCCACCGCTCGGTCGACATCCTCGCCCACGTCCAGTCCACCCGGGCCAAGGACTACGTCCGCGAGTTCAACGCTGCCCTGGCCCCCTGGCGGCGAGAGCCGGCCGTGCGCGAGTTCGTCCAGCGAACCCGCAACGAACTCGGCGTCGCTGCCTGACGACCGTGCGCTGATTCCCCACATCCGACGCTGACTCAGCGCCGTTTCGGCCGCGGCGGTGCCGCCCATCATCGGGCCCCGCAGCCGGGTTCATTGTTCACGCCCGCCTCACACCACCCGGCGGGTGCGGGAAACAACCGGGCGAGCCCCGCCACGCTCGGCTCGGACTCGGCGGGGCTCGCTGTCGCTGAGGCAGCCGGCCGCCTCGTAGGAAGCGAGCCTGCCAGCGCGGGTAGGACTCCGGCGTGCGGGCTTTGGGGAGAGCCGCTGTTCGGTGAGGAGGGAAGAGAGCCCCTCCGAGCCACGCATCCAGGCCACGTCCGTTGACACACCCTGCGGCAGTGGATAGCTTCTCGATGATCATCAATCGCACATATGTTTGCTTGCTAAACGGGAGGGGAAATTCGTGAAGAGGTTCCTGGGTGGCGCCGCCACCATCGCTCTGTGCACGGGACTGTTCGGCGTCATAGGAACGGGGACGGCCGCGGCCGTCAACACCCACCAGTTCAATCTCAATGCCGATCTCTACGGCCCTGACTACGGTTACACCATCGGTGGCGTGACCTTCCATAACCAGGATGTCGTCATCCAGGGTTCGGTGAAGTCGCACACGACAGGGTGCGTTCAGGCTCAGTTCGATATCAGCCTGGGCACGAGTACGGGTGTGACGAAGACAGAAACGCGCACGGCGTGTGGCCGGGGGACCGGCACGAGCACCGACTTCCACTTCACTGTCGACATGCCCGCCGGTGGTACCGACCATGTGGACGTGTATCTCAACCAAAACATCACAAGCACGACCGGAAGATGGCAGCATATCGCCTCCGACACCCTCTGGAACTCGGACCTCTGATCCCTCGAGACGCGGCGCCCGGGCCACCCAACGGCCGGGCGCCGTCGGCGTTTTGCGATTGGTTCTTACTGAGTGTGAATTCGTGATGTCGTGACGAGTCAGTCGGGTGCGACGGTCAGGCCGGGCTCATGAGCCGCCTTCGAACGCACTCCCTCCACCCTTGCCGGGCTCGTCTGCCCCCAGTGCGTCGGCAATTCGGCGGCAGTTCATCGCTTCGCCATCCGTTATCGCGCGGTCGCTCAGCAAAGTCACGATCCACTGGTAGTCCGGCGCCAGTACCGTCCTCCCCGTCTACGCGGGGGTGAACCGGTCCACTCCCTCATCACCCTGCGCCGCCTCTAGAGCATGCTGAGTGCCTGCATCGCATCGCGTTCGATTCGCGAGAGCTCGTGGAGGATGGAGCCGGCCTGCATGAGGTCCTTCGCGTCGCCGGATTCGCCTGCTGTCGCGACGAGTGCGGCCACCTGTGTCCAAAGGGTGGCGGCCTCGGTATACAGGCTGTGGCCAGTGCGCAGATGGCTGCTGTCGATCAGCTGGGCACACTCGGCGAGGAAGTCCCGGTAGAGATTGCGGAACAGGGCGCCGCCGGTGCCGGCCCTCTCCATGAGGGCGGCGGCCCGTGGCAGGTCCTCCTGCGGATTGTCGCTGCGCTTCAGCCACTTCGGCACTTGCTTGGCGGTCTTCTCGATGCCCCGGTGGCCCAGGTTCGCGATGGGCGGGTTCAGGAAGGCGTCGGCGCAGGTCTTGATCGCGGGGATGATCCGGTCCTGCGGTGACGTCAGGCTGCTGGCCGCCGTGATGGTGAAGGAGCGGTGCTTGGCGGTCATGGGGCCGCGCTCAGCCCTGGCCCTGGCCAGGCCGGCGAGGCTGGTCGACACGGCTCCGCCCTGCGGGTCGGTGTCCACCAGGTAGGCGTCCTGCTCGTCGTAGCCATACATGGCCACGACGTGCCCGCCGAAGTGCACCTTGGTGCTGAAGTAGTCCAGGTGGTAGCTGTCGAGCTGAAGGCCGACCGGCCGACCGGCGTCGATGGGTGCCGCCACGTTCTGCCACGCCTTGCGCGGAGAGGTGGTCTCCGCGACCAGCAGCTCAAGCCCGAGTACGGCGGCCAGGCTCCTGGTGAGCTCGAACGGCTTGACCCGGCCTCCCAGGAAGGGGAAGCCCATGCCTTTGCTGTCCCAGTAGATGAAGGACAGCCCGGAGCCAAGCCCGAACAGCATGGGCTCGGACAAGTCGAGTCCCTCATGCCGCAGCAGCACGCCCAGCGCCGTCGTCTCACAGTGCTGCATACCGGGGACATCGATGTCTTTCACCATGGTCATGCCGCTCATTCTTCCTCCCTCACCAGACGACAACGCCGCAGACGGGGGTGCCAGACCACCGCGTCCGAGGCATGATCCGCCGGACAGGTCCTAACCGCCGACGACGCCGAGCCTGCGTGCCAGGTCTGCCACCGGCTGGGACGGGCGGCCTCGGATGCCGCAGCTCCAGCCGATGGCCAGTTCCCGGCTCAGGTAGTGGTGGCGCCTAAGTCTGCCTGTCATGAACCCACGCGCTCGGCGAGGCGAGCGCGCGCACTGCCGGTTCCGCGCCCGTTGTCAGTGCCCAAGACCGGGTGCAGCTCGGGCACGGTCCGCCACTCTGCGAGCCGGTGGCGGTGATCAGCTCGTTCCCCTGGGGAATCCGGCTCTGGAGGCTGAAGTCGGGAGCATCGGGGGCTCTTCGCCCTCACCCACGGGAGCCTCGGAGTGCTCGGCGATCCAGGCGAGCGTCGTGGGTGAAATCACCCCGTGTGCTGGGTCGTTGTTGCGCTTCGCCAGTCGTCGCAACAGATCGTCGTGCTCGACCTGGAAGTACACAAGTCGCCACCTGGCACCGTGCTCAGTGACCAGCTGCTTGTAGTCGTCCCTGACCGCGCGAGTCCCGAGCCCGTGGTCCAGCACGACCGAACGGCCGTCCCGCAGGTGCTCGGCGAGCTGCCGCCGGACATCCTCGATCACCGGCTTCTGAAGCGTGAGGTGGTCGCGTTCGGCATGGTCCTTGCCCATCCGCCCATGTCGGGCGGTCATCTCGTCGTCCACCGAGAGGCGGATGACGCCGCCCCGCTCCAGCGCCTTCGCGAAGGTGGTCTTGCCTGAACCGGGCATCCCGGTGAGAAGCCATACGACGGGCTTGAGGTCACTCATCCGGCAGACCCTAGCGAGCCCGACACCTCAGCCTGAACCGGCTCGGGCGCGGTTCTTCACTGCCTGGGGGCCGGAGGGTCAATGAGGTCAGTGAGTCGTGTGCCGCTCGATGGGCGGCCCAAGTCGCCCTCTCCTAGAAGCCGTTGGCGGTAGCAGTTCCCTTCGCGCTCTTCGGGCCATTTCGTGAATCTCTGTCCGGCGAGGGTCTGGTGACGGTAAACCAGGCTCATCACACTTGGACAGACTGCCGAACTGCGGGCGTCGAAGGCCGGGGGGCACATGGATCCCACACTTCTGATTCTGGCCGGCGCGGGTGGCACGGCGCTGGTGCAGGCCATGACGACCGACGCTTGGGCTGCTGTACGCGACAGTGCCGCCAGGCTGCTGGGCCGTGGCGACGCCGGGCGGGAGTCGGACGCGCTGGTGCGCCTGGACGCTTCGCAGGAGGCCGTTGCGCAAGCGGCCCCGGGGACGGAGGAGACCGTCCATGCCGCGGAGGGCGCTCGATGGTCGGCCCGCTTCGAGACAGTACTTGAGGAGCACCCGGACCGTGCCGCGCTCCTCAGAGCGTTGCTGAGCCTTGTCGAGGAGACCCTCGGCGAACGGCCTGGCAGGGGTGGGCACACACAGCACATTTCCGCGGCTCGGGACGCCTATGTGGCCGGCCGTGATCAGACCGTCCAGTTCGGCCCGCACACCGGGGACGGTCGCACCTGACGTGGCGATCGACCGGGGGCACGACCAGCGCATGGAGTCCCAGCGCGACGTCTACGGAGCGGGCCGGGATCTGTACGTCAATGTCGGCGCGGCGAACGGTGGGTCAGTACCGCGGTCATCGCCGTCACATACGTACGACCGCAGCCGGCCGTTGTTCATCCAGTATCTGAATCCCGAGGTACTGGCCTGCTACGGCCTGAACTGCAGAGGCGTGCAGTCGGAGCGCGTACTGAAGGACTCTCTGCGGATCACGAGACTCGCCGTCCTGCTGACCGATGCGAACCTTGTGTTTCCCGCCTCGTACATCTTCGAGGTGCCGTGCTTCTCCGTCTTCCTGCATGAAATTTCGCCTCTCGTCGTGTCGGGGAGTGTCTCCTGCGTCGCGCCCGTGATGGATCTTGAGGCCTATCGGGACATCAAGGCGGAAGAATATCGACACGATCGAGTCAATCCGTACGTGCTGAAGATGGACATGGCCGCGGAGCGGGATGTCACGTGGCAGCCCCGTCTGGGAAGTTCGACAGCGGACATCGCCACCCTGTGGCATTCCGCCTTCGAGGAGAACGGCGAGTTCACAGGGCTCGTTGAGTCGGTTTCGGCGCGATGGGCGGGCCGCCGGGGAGAGATTGAAGAGACGCTTCATTCCGTCCCGCAGCGGCTCGAAGGACAAGCGGCGGTGGGCAGGTTCGTGCAGAAGGTGATTCCCGTCGGTCTGACAGCGCGCGAAACGACCCGCATCAACATGCTGCTGTCGAGGGCGTACCTGCTGAGTTACCTTCGGGACCTCCGGGCGAACATGCTGGTGGATTTCCTTCACTCGGACCTGTCCTGCGGAATCTCCGAGACACGAGGAGATTCCACTTTCTCACTGCTCTCCGCACGGAGATTCGATTTGGCGCTGCAATGGATCGGAATTCATACATACGTCCATGGCGCGGCGAGCTGGCAACACCTTGTCTCCCTGCGGTCGATGCCAGAATTCGGTGAACTGACACTCGCCCTTTACGCGCAAAATTCGCCCGTTTCACTCAGATCGGCCGTCATACGGATCAGAAGGATAACCGAACTGGAGGATGCCATGAACCTCATACAGGCGCAGCGGAATGTGGGCACCGTGGTATCTCAGTTGTGCTAGCGTGACGCACCAATACAGACCAGGAAGGGGCTTCATGAAAATGCTGCTGTCAGCATATTGCTCGGGATCCATCACAAAGGGAGCCGGGGACGAGAAGAAAACCTGCTGGACAAAAATCGAAAAGGATCAGGTGCGGCAAACAGCCCACCCCTACGACGTGGTATTCCTGAATCCCGACGACCCCATCACCGACCCCGGAAACGTGCTGGGGCAGTTCGGCCGGGACATGTATCAGGTCATGGTGGCTGATGCCGTGATCGTCGACGCGCGAGAACGCAGAGGGCTCGGCATCGGCGTCGAGATGGCAGCGGCGGCGGCCATGGGAACACCGGTCATCGTCGTAGCTCCTCGCAACTCCAAGTACCGCTTGGATGAACTGCACTACCGGGGTGCCACCGTCACTGATTACGTCCATCCGCACGTGGCGTCCTTGGCGTCGTACGTGGTCGAAAGTTTTTACGACGCCGGCCAGGCTCTGGTGAAAACGTTGGGCGAGAAGAAGGCCCCCGGCTCCCGACCGCAGTGGCTGGAACCAGCCATCACGGAATACCGCAGCAACGTGCTGCGCCACGACGCCCCCATGCTGGCTGCCCAGGAGCGGCTCGGTTTAGCGGAATAGGCGGAATAGCCTGAGGAGCACAGGAGAGGACGCCCGTGATCGCCAGCACATCCGGCAGCATCCTTGAGCAAGCCGTATCCACCGAACCATCGTTGCGCCTTTCGTTGGTTCACAACGAACCGCTTGAGCGGATCATGTTCGACCGGAACTTGACAGGAGTTGAATTCCGGCGAGCATGCCTGGAGGCTTCTCGCCTGTTCATCGGACATCTACTGGACGAGTTCGACCCCGAGCAGTCCGCGGAGCTGATGATTCTCAGCAAAGGGATCGTGTACCAACTCGCGGAGGCGGTCGCCGCGGAGACAGGAAAGAACCTGCCGACGAACCTGATCGCCACTTCCCGGGTCTCCGTTTCCGGCGATCGCGTGGACATCGAAATTCCCTACGCGAAGTTCGAAGCCCCGAGCCGGACACTCATCCTGGGAGACACGGTGGCGTCGGGGGCGACGGTCATCGCAGCAATCGGGGAGTATCGAAAGCATCACCCGGTCGACCGGGTGTTCGTTCTTTCGTACGCCGGAGCGCTGGTCGGTGCCAGGAGAATCTCCGAATACTGTCGCGGGCAGGGGATCGAGGCGACATTCCTGTTCGGCCTGGCGGCCTTCGGGCTTGCCGACAACGGTTTCGACCTGTCTTTTCTGCATCCGGCAACGATCACTCGGGACGAGTACCGTCGTCGCGCAGCCGAGCAGTTCGTCGGGAACCCCGTTTCCGCGGTCGGCTGGGATTTCGGATCCCAGGCCATGGCACCCCAGAAGTACCGCCAGCTGTGCTGGATCGAAGCCGAGGTGTGGGAGCTGCAAGGGCTCCCCTGCTTCAAGGTCGCGGAACAACCGCAAGAGCTGTCGCTGTTGCGGCATGAGGCGGCCGCGTACTCAGAGATCGCCCAGGCTCTCGGAGAAGAGCTGTAAGTGGTTCCTGATCGAGGCCAGAACCTCGTCGTGCGATCGGCCGGCATTGATGTCGAAGCACGGCCACCGCGAGGCGAACGCCTGCCTCACCGACGGCAGCAGTTCATGGAAACGCTCGCTTCTCGCCAGGAGATGCCCCATCGAGTCGTCGGCTCGCCGGTGCACCCGTGGAGCCTGGCAGCAACCGCCTTCTCCCTGTGTCTCCTGACCGCACGTTCCGCACACGAAACGCGTGGCGGAACGTGCGATCAGCACATCCTGCGGTGCTTCGAGAACGAATCCGATCACCTGGTCATCGGTCATGCTCACCGTCTCGAGAACGGCAGGGATATTCGTCGTTTGTTCGACATTGCGTGGATAGCCGTCGAAGACGAGGCCGTTGCTCGCCCCCCGGGGAATGTGGTCTCGCACCAGTCGGCAGTACACCTCCACCGGCATCGGCATACTGCGCTTCATCCGGAAATCGATGAGCTGCCGTAGTCGAGGGTCTTTCGCGTTCTTCGCCGCGTCCCGCAGGACCTGGCCGCTCTGGAACGCGTGAAGGCCGAAGTCGGCGGCCAAGCGGCGCGAGGTGGTTGATTTTCCGACGCCGGGTGCCCCGATAAGAAAGACAACGGTCTTCCGCTGACCAGCCACTGCACGCATCCATCTCCCATGGTTCCGCAGGGTCATCAAGTGACTACCACTCCCGGCCCGGATCATGCGGCGGAGAATGAACCGCCGGTGGATGCGTGGCTGGCCGACCTGCTGAGCCCGGTGCGGACCCGCCCCGCGCTGGTCGCACACTCCCTGGCCTGCGGACCCGCGCTGCGCTTCGCTGTCGATCACCCGGACCGCATCAGCAGGCTCGTCCTCGTATCCCCGGCGTTCCTGCAGGCACCCGCCCCGCGGCTCGCCCGCTCGGGCCTGGCCGTGCCGATGATGCGCCGCATGTCCGCCGCTCGGCTGGCTCGGGCGCTCGGCGTCCCCGAGGGGGCGGAGGTGGAGAGCGCCGCGGCGGACCTGCGCCGTCGCGGGGTGGCGCGCCGGGTGGCCACGGCTGTACGCACGGACTTCGCCGAGCTCCGGCAGTCGCGGGCGCTGCTGGAGCGGGTGAGCGTCCCGGTCCAGATCGTCGTGGGCTCGGACGACCCGCTGGTCACGGCCGTCGACCACCCGGTGGCCGAGATCGCCGGGGCCGGGCACTACCCCCAGCTGACTCATCCCTCCCAGGTGGCCCGCCACCTCGGCGCTGCCTCCGTCCGCTCCACATAGCGGCGGCAGTTCAAGCTGCTGCTCGGTCACGCAGGCGTAGGTGGAGCGCGGTGAGGGCTGTGTGCGGTGGCGGTGGTGCCTACACCTTGCGGGCGAGCCCGCCCGCCATCAGGCACTGGCCCACGGTGAGGGGCGGCTCGACCGGCTCATCGGGGCGCCACTGCGGCAGATACGTGACGCCCGGCTCGACCAGCTCCAGTCCGTCGAAGTACGCCGCGATCTCCTCCAGAGTCCGGAACCGGCCGGTCCCCAGGTCGGTCAGCAGGGCCTTCTCCAGTAGGGCGGCTTCGGGACTGGTGGCGCAGAAGTGTGTGAGGAAGAAATAGCTGCCGTGCGGGATCGCATCGAGATACCTCTTCACGATGCCCACCGGGTCCTCCTCGTCATTGAGGTGGTGGATGACGCCCAGGAGCATGAGGCCGACCGGCCGGTCGAAGTCGATGAGCCGGTTCACCTCGGGGTGTTCCAGTACGGTCCCGGGGTCGCGTAAATCCGCGTGATCACAGTGGCGCGGTCGTCCCCGGCGAGCAGTTCGCGTCCGTGCGCCAGCACGATGGGGTCGATGTCGACGTACACCACGTGGGAGTCCGGCGCGGCGGCCTGGGCCACCTGGTGGGTGTTCTGGACGGTCGGCAGGCCGGAGCCCAGATCCAGGAACTGCCGGATGCCCGCCTGCGCCATGTGCCGTACGCCGCGGCCGAGGACGGCCCGGTTGTAGCGGCCGACATCGCCGCCCACCACCGCGTCGTACACCCTGGCGATGCTCGGCCTGGTCTCGTCTATCTCGGTTATCTCGGTTATCTCGGCCGGAATCCCGTCCGTCATAGCGCCTCCCCCGTTTCTCCGCAGGATGGCAGTCCGCCGCGGTTCCGGTCCACAGCGCGGACGCGGCACCGTCCGCCCCGGCTGCCAACCATTTGGGCCTGCCAACGACTGAGAACAGTTGACAGTTGACAGCGTCCGGGAGCACGGAGGAGCAGGGTTGTCGGATCGATCGGGTTTCGATGAGTACGTCGTTCGAAGATCACCGTGGTTGCTGCGGACCGCGTATCTCCTCACGGGTGAGGTGGCGGGGGCAGAGGATCTGGTGCAGACGGCACTGGCCAAGGCATGGCCGGTGTGGTCCCGCATCGGTGACGATCCCGATGCCTATGTGCGCACGGTGCTGGTCAACACGCAGCGCAGATGGTGGCGGCGTCGCTGGCGGGACGAGGTGCCCGCCGACGAGTTGCCGGACGGCAGCGTCCGGCAGGTGGATGCCATGGCCGCGGTGGACGAGCGGGAGGTCCTGTGGCGGGCGTTGCGGCGGCTGACGCGTGGTCAGCGTGCCGTCCTCGTCCTGCGCTATTTCGAGGATCTCACCGAGGCCGAGACCGCCCGTGTCCTGGGCTGCTCGGTCGGCAGCGTGAAGAGCCAGAACAGCAAGGCCCTCGCCCGGCTCCGCCTCGACGCCTCGGTGTCGCCGGCGGCCCGGATGAGCCCCAGTGGAGCGACAGGGAGTTGACGAAGATGGCAACGATTGAGGATGAGGTCAAGCGGATGTTCGAGGACCGTTCGGCGTTCTTGGAGCAGCCGGTGGAAGCGGAGCAGGTCCATTCCCGCGTACGGCGGACACGGAGGCGTCGCGCCTGGATGGTGGCATCGACGGCGGCCGTTGTGGCAGCCACCACCGCGATCGGGATCTCCACTGCGGGAGAGCCCGGCGCGGACCGGTCGTCGGTCGCCGGGGGCGGCACGGACTCCCCCACCCTGGGGAACCTGGACACCGTCGGCTACGCCATCGAGCGCGGGTCCGACGGCTCGGTCGAGGTCGAGTTCGAGGAGTTCTTCGATTCCCCGGGGCTGATCGCCAAGCTCCGCGGCCTTGGCATCACGGCCCTGCCGCTCACGGAGGGCTGCCCGGCCGTCGACGGGAAGCTCGACCGTGCCGCAGCCGAGCGTGCGGTGGAGGGTGCGGGTCCCCGCATGGAGTGGGCGACCGGCAGTGTCGTGTATGCCCCAGACGGCTCTGCGGTGGGGCTCCCCCCCAGGGAGAGGCGGAAAACCGTCGCCTTCCGACTGTGGCCCGAGCGAATGGAGGACGGTTACACCCTCGTCGTCGCGGCCATGTCCACCGCCCCCACCCACGGAGACTGGGGCGGCGGGGGGTTTGTGAAGGTCACCGGCCTTCACCTCAACCCCGGGGCGGAGACCCCCACTTGCCTGCCCATCTCCCAGTAGGGCCGTCCGTCCGCCTTAGCCGTACGGGCGTTGACGTACACGATCTACGCACATGTTCATCACAATCGGAGGACGTTCCGCCATTTGGTGGCGCGCGATCTTCACTCCGGAGCATGCTCGCCCCCTCAGTCCGGATCCATCGGATCCAACCGCCTTGGGGGGCACATGCCAGAAAGAGGCAGTACGCGCGGTATGCGGGGTACGCACCGTACGCACGGGAGCACCACGCTGGCGGCGGCAGCCTGCGCCGCGGTATTAACTCTCGGGCTCGCGGGGTGCGGGAGCAGTAGCGAGGACGGGGGCAGCGGCGAGGATGCGACACCCCTCGCCGCTGCGTCCACTCCCGCACCGCCCACGCCGACACCCACGCCCACCCCGTCCGCCGAACCGGCTCTCGCGCTCGTCGACGACGAGGAGAGCGCCGACGCGGGCAAAAAGCTTGTGGTGAAGGTGCTCGACAACGACACCGTCACGCTCGCCGACGGCGCGTCACAGAAGGTGGAAGCCGCTCTGGCCGCCGGTCGGTTCACGCTCGCCGTGGACACCGCGCCGGAACACGGCACCGCGAAGCTCGACGGGTCCACCCTCGTCTATACGTCCAGCCCGGGGTACGGGGGCGAGGACCAGTTCACCTACCGCGTGGACGTGGCCGGGCAGCAGCTGACCGGGACCGCTGTCGTACGGATCACCGTGGCCGCGCCCCCGCCCCCGCCCGCGCCGAAGCCGAAGCCCACCCCCGCCAAGCCCAAGGTCTCGTACGGGAACTGCACCGCCGTACGAGCCGCCGGCGCCGCCCCGATTCGCTCCGGGCAGCCCGGCTACGGGCCCCACCTCGACCGCGACGGGGACGGCATCGGCTGCGAGTCCTCCAGCGGTGGCAGTGGCGGCAGTGGCGGCAGCAGCACTTCAGGCGGCGGGGGCGGGTCCACCTACTACAAGAACTGCACCGCCGTACGAGCCGCCGGCGCCGATCCCATCCGCTCCGGGGAACCCGGCTACGGACGCCACCTCGACCGCGACGGCGATGGCGTCGGCTGCGAGTAGCAGGCGCTGAACTGAACGGGTCCCGCCTCCCGTACGTACTTCACGGCACCCCCTCAGGGCTGGGCGCGCGACCGTACGGCACAACCGGTCACGCGCCCAGCCCATGCGCCACCGTGTAGATCAACAGCCCCGCCAGCGCGCCCACCACCGTGCCGTTGATCCGGATGAACTGCAGGTCCCTGCCGATGTGCGCCTCGATCTTCCGCGAGGTGTGCTCCGCGTCCCAGCTCGCGACCGTGTCCGAGATCAGCGAGGTGATCTCGGCGCGGTACGTCGTGACGACGTACACCGCCGCGCCCTCCAGCCAGCCCTCCACCTTCGTCTGCAGCCTGCTGTCCGTCGCCAGTCGGCTGCCCAGCGACAGCAGCGAGGCGCGCGCCCGCAGCCGCAGTTCGCTGCGGTCGTCCTCCGCCGCCGAAATGATCATGGTGCGTACGGAGCCCCAGGCCGAGGCGATCACGTCCTGTACCTCCGAACGCGCGAGCAGCTCCGACTTCATGCGCTCCACCCGGTCCCGGGTGTCCGTGTCCGACTGGAGGTCGGACGCGAAGTCCGTCAGGAAACGGTCGATCGCGCCGCGCGCCGGGTGGCCGGGCATGTCCCGCATCTCCGTGACGAAGCGCAGCAGCTCCCGGTAGACGCGCTCGCCGACCTTCCGGTCCACGAAGCGCGGCGTCCAGCCCGGCGCGCCGCCTTCGACCGCGTCCATCACCGAGTCCGAGTGCAGGACCAGCCAGTCGTGGGCGCTGGCGCAGATCAGGTCGACCGCCCGGTGGTGGGCGCCGTCGCCGACGACCTTCTCCAGGGTCTTGCCGATGCCGGGGGCGATCTCCGCGCTGTTCGCCCGGCGCGTTATGGCCTCGCCGACGACCGCCTGTACGTCGGAGTCGCGCAGCACCGTCAGCGCGCCGCGCAGCGCGGTGGACAGCTCGGCGGTCACACGGTCGGCGTGGGCGGGTTCCGCGAGCCACGCGCCGAGTCGGCCGCCGATGGACAGGGCGTGCAGCCGGGTGCGTACGACCTCGCCGGAGAGGAAGTTCTCCCCGACGAACGAGCCGAGCGTGGTGCCGAGCTGGTCCTTCTTGTTCGGGATGATCGCGGTGTGCGGGATGGGCAGCCCGAGCGGGTAGCGGAACAGCGCCGTGACCGCGAACCAGTCGGCCAGCGCGCCGACCATGCCCGCCTCAGCCGCGGCGGCGACATAGCCGGTCCAGGCGCCCGCGCCGGAGTGCTCCGCCCAGGTGGCGAGTACGAAGACGAGCGCGACGAACAGGAGCGCGCCGGTCGCCGTCCGCTTCATCATGCGCACGCCGCGCATCTTCGCGGCGTCGGCCTCGGTGTACGTGATGGAGGGGAGCGGCGAGCGTGGCGGGGACGGCGCCCCCTTGGCCCCAGCGGGCCGGGTGCCGTCCGTCCGTTCCGGTTCTGTACGTTCCGGTTCTGTACGTTCCATCGCTCCACCCGTCCGCGCGTGCTGTACGCACTGTCCCTACCTCACGTACTCCCGGGACGCACATCCAGTTCCCGACGCGGCTCAGCCCAGCTCCTTGCGCTCGTCCCGCCCGTCCCGCCCGTCCTTCTCCAGCTTCGCGCGCTCCGCCTTGAGCCGCAGCTTCTCCGCCTTGCTGCGCTTGCGCTCCACGCCCACGCCGCCCATGAGCGCGAAGCCGGAGATGATCACCCGCGGCGCCGACGGATCCGGGTCGCTCTCGCCGTCGCTCTGCTCGCCGAAGCCGCCCATCAGGCCGATGCCTCTCACCTCGACGTTCAGCTCGGGCGGCACGACGACATGGATGCCGCCCATGAGCACGAAGCAGCGTATCTCGGTCACCCGGTCCTCGAAGCGCGCCTCGCGCAGGTCGACCTCGCCGCCGCCCATCAGCGTGAACGCCGTGAACCTGCGGCCCACCGTCCAGGTGCCCTTCCGCCCGAAGCCTCCCCAGAAGGCGAACCCTCCCCGCGACGTGGCGGGGCCGCCGACGCGCTGCGCCCAGCCGCCGGACCGGGTCGTGGCCGCTGTGCTTCCCGTCACCGGCAGGTCCCTGACCAGCGGCTCCAAGTCACCGTGCGTACGTGCCGTGTAGGCCGCGTCCAGGCGCTGTTCGAACTCGTCCATGTCGAGCCGCCCCTCCGCCACCGCGTCACGCAGTCGCTCGGCCACCCGTTCGCGCTCGGAGTCGGAAGCACGCATCTCAGGGAGTTCGCTCGTCATACCGTCAGACTAGTCAAAGCAGTCACAGCACGGCCTCTTCCGGTCGGTCCGGCCCGTCCGGCTCGTCCGGCTCGTCCGGCCGCTCGGACCTCTCTGCGTACATCTTCGCGATCACCGCCTCGATATCCGGCTCCCGCACCGACAGATCCACCAGCGGATACTCCGCCGCCAGCGCCGCCACCAGTGGCGCCGCCGACTCCGACGCCGGGAACGCCAGCCACTGCCGGGGCCCCTCCACCTTCACCGTACGGACCGTATGAACCGGATCCAGCACCACCGGCGGCAGCTCCCGCTCGAAGTCCACCACCAGCGTCCGCTCGCTCTCCCCCACCTCGTGCAGACCGGCCAGCGGCCCGTCGTACATCAGCCGCCCGTGGTCGATGACCATCACCCGCTTGCACAGCTGCTCGATGTCGGTCAGATCGTGCGTCGTCAGCAGCACCGTCGTCCCCCGCTCGGCGTTCAGTTCCCGCAGGAAGTCGCGGACCTTCGCCTTCGAGATCACATCCAGCCCGATCGTCGGCTCGTCGAGATACAGCACCTCGGGATCGTGCAGCAGCGCCGCCGCGATGTCCCCGCGCATCCGCTGCCCGAGCGAGAGCTGCCGCACCGGCACATCCAACAGTTCCGCCAGGTCGAGGAGTTCGACACACCGGTCCAGGTTCTCCCGGAACCGCTTGTCCGGGATCCGGTACATCCGGTGCACCAGCCGGTACGAGTCCTTCAGCGGCAGGTCCCACCACAGCGTCGTACGCTGCCCGAAGACCACCCCGATCCGCTGCGCCAGCCTCGTACGCTCCCGGGACGGATCGATGCCCGCGACCCGCAGCCGCCCGCCGCTCGGGGTCAGGATCCCCGTCAGCATCTTGATGGTCGTGGACTTCCCCGCGCCGTTCGGGCCGATATAGCCGACCATCTCGCCGCGCGGCACGCGGAAGCTGATCCCGTCGACCGCCCTCACCTGCTGCTTCTCGCGCCGCAGGCGGCCGACTTTACGGCGTACGTCGAAGACCTTCTCGACGCCGTCCAGCTCGATGAAATCCATGCCGTCCAAAACCCCTCAGCTCCCTGTGGACCGGTACGAACGAAGGCCCGCCCGCCAGGCAAGACCGGCCAGAGCGCAGCACACCCCCGCCACCACCGGCGGCAGGAAGGCCAGCCACTGCGGCAGCTCCAGCGGATACGGCCGCCCCAGCACGTACAGCGCGGGCAGCCAGTTGACGAAGGCCAGCGGCACCACGAACGTCACCCCGCGCACCAGGTCCTTCGCGAAGATCGTCGGCGGGTACTGGAGCAGCGTGTTCCCGCCGTACGTGAAGGAGTTCTGCACCTCCGACGCGTCCTGCGCCACGAACTGGAACGCCGCCCCGGCCACGAACATCGCCGAGAAGATCACCGCCCCGCTGACCACCATCATCGGCAGCATCAGCACCCGCAGCGGCGTCCAGTCGATGTCCACGACCGTCAGCGCGTACGCCAGGACCAGCAGGCCCTGTGTGACCCGGCCCAGGCGGCGCAGCGCGAACCGGTCCGCCGCCACCTGCGCGAGCACCGGCACCGGCCGCACCAGCAGCGTGTCCAGCGTGCCGTCCCGTACGCGCCGCCCCAGCCGGTCCATCGACCCCATGACGAGATCGGCGAGGCCGAAAGCCGTGCCCGCCGCCCCGTAGAGGAAGGCGATCTCGCCGAGCGAGTAGCCGCCGAGCGCGTCCACGTGCGAGAACATCAGCAGGATCGCGACGAAGTCGAAGCCGGTCGCCGCGAAGTTCCCGAACGCCGTCATGACGAAGGACGCGCGGTACGCCATCGTGGAGCGGATCCACATCGCCGCGATCAGGACGTACGCCCGCAGGCCGTTCGACAGCGCCGTCACCCGCTCAGTCGTCTGCCGCTCAGTCGTCTGCTGCTCAGTCATCTGCTGCTCAGCCACCCTGCACCACCACCCTGCGCGTCGCCGCCCGCTGCAACGCCCGACCCGCCGCCAGTAGCGCCAGCGCCCAGCCGCCCTGGAAGGCGTACGCCTCCACCAGCCCCCACCCCGTGCGCTTGCCCAGCAGCACATCGGCCGGGACCTGCAGCATCGAGGACCAGGGCAGCGCCCGCGCCACCTCGCCCAGCGCCCCCGGAAAGAGCGTCAGCGGCAGCAGCATCCCCGAGAAGAACATCCCCGCCAGCCAGCTGATCTGCGCCACCCCGGCCCCGTCCATCGTCCAGAACGCGGACAGCGCGACCAGGAACCGGACCGCGAAGCTCACCGTGACCCCCAGCGCCACGGACACCAGGAAGGCGATCCAGGTCAGCGGCGACAGCGGCAGCGCCAGATCGAAGGCCAGCGCGCCCAGCACCATCGGCACGACGCCCCGCCCCAGAAGATGGAAGGCCGCCCGCCCCAAGTCGCCCGCCATCCACCACAGTTGCAGGTCAACGGGCCGGTACAGGTCGATCACGATGTCGCCGGTACGGATCCGCTCCATCAGCTCGTCCTCGAAACCGCCGCCCATCATGGCGCAGGTCATCAGCAGCGCCTGGCCCAGCCACACATAGGTGAGCGCCTGGGACAGGTCGTACCCACCCAGCTGCGGACGCTCGTCCCACAGCGCTATATAGGTGTACGCCATGATGAAACCGAAGACGGTGTTGGTGAACATGCCCGCCGCCGTCGCCATCCGGTACGTCGCATAGCGCCGGAACCCACCCGCCGCGACGACCGCGTAAAGCCGCACTTCGACCCCCTCCGCCTCCAGGCACCAAAGCGCCCGACCCTAGCCCAATCCGGGGTTGGTCGCACCCAAAAGGGCACTATGGGAGATATGAGCGACGAGCCAGAGGGACGGCGCTGGGCGCCCAGGGACGCGAGCCAGGACGTCACCATTGACGCGGCCGTCGGCGGACCTGCGCCCCTTCCCGGGGAGCAGAGCGGAAAGCCCCGCCGGCGCACGGGCTGGCGTCGCGCGCTCCCCACCTGGCGGATGACGCTCTCCGCGCTTCTCCTCGTCGTGGCGCTGCTGACCGGCGGCTTCCTGCTCGGCTATCTGCTCGTGGACATCCCGCCCGCCAATGCCGCGGCCACCGCCCAGTCCAATGTCTACCTCTACAAGGACGGCACCCAGATCGCGCGCGACGGCGAGGTCAACCGCGAGAACGTCAAGCTGGAGCAGATCCCTCTGACGGTGCAGCAGGCCGTACTGGCCGCGGAGGACCGGGACTTCCACTCCGAGCGTGCCGTCGACCCCCAGGCGATGGTCCGCGCCGCGTGGAACACCCTGACCGGCAAGGGCAGGCAGTCCGGCTCCACGATCACCCAGCAGTACGTCAAGAATTACTACCTGGGCCAGGAACAGACCGTCACCCGGAAAGTGAAGGAGTTCTTCATCGCGGTGAAACTGGACCGCGAGGAGAGCAAGAACGAAATCCTGGAGGGCTACCTCAACACCAGTTACTTCGGGCGCAACGCGTACGGCATCCAGGCCGCCGCCCACGCGTACTACGGGACGGACATCGGCGAGCTCGGCACCGCGCAGGGCGCCTACCTCGCGGCCCTCCTCAACGCCCCGAGCACGTACGACGTCACCACTCACCCCGAGAACAGGGAGCGCGCGCTCGACCGCTGGAACTACGTACTCGACGGCATGGTCAAGGAGAAGTGGCTCAGCGCCGCGGACCGCGCCGCCATGAAGTTCCCCACGCCGCATACGGCACGGCCCGCGAGCGGCCTGTCCGGCCAGGGCGGCTATGTCGTCCAGGCCGTCGAGGACTACCTCACCAACAACCGGATCATCGACGAGAACACGCTGGCCGCCGGCGGCTACCGGATCACCACCACCCTGGAGCGCGCGAAGCAGGACGCCTTCGCCGAGGCGGTCCAGGACCAGGTGCTGAACCGGCTCGACCAGGACCGCGCGGCAGACCGCAACGTCCGCGTCGGCGGGGCGTCCATCGACCCGGCCACCGGCAAGGTCGTCGCCATGTACGGCGGCGTCGACTACACCAAGCAGTACGTCAACAACGCCACCCGCCGCGACTACCAAGTCGGCTCCACCTTCAAGCCGTTCGTCTTCACCGCCGCCGTCGAGAACCGGTCCACCACCCAGGACGGCCGGATCATCACCCCCAACACCGTTTACGACGGCTCCAACAAGCGTCCGGTCGAGGGCTGGAGCGGAGGGCACTACGCCCCCGCGAACGAGGACGACGTCTCGTACGGGCCCATCACTGTCCGTACCGCCACCGACGAGTCCGTCAACGCGGTCTACGCGCAGATGGCGGTGGACGTCTCCCCCGCCAAGGTCGAGCGGACCGCGATCGATCTCGGCATCCCGGAGGACACGCCGGACCTGACCGCGTCACCCTCCATCGCGCTGGGCCCGGCGACCGCCGGTGTCCTCGACCTGACGGAGGCGTACGCGACGCTCGCGAACCACGGCAGGCACGGTACGTACACGCTGGTCGAGCAGGTCAGAAAGGACGGCGAGAACCTGCCGCTGCCGAAGGCGGCGGCCAGGCAGGCGGTCAGCAGGGAGGCCGCCGACACGACCACCTCCATCCTGCGGAGCGTGGTCGACGGCGGCACCGGCACCGCGGCGCAGTCGGCGGGCCGCCCGGCGGCGGGCAAGACGGGCACGGCGGAGGAGGACAAGGCCGCCTGGTTCGCGGGCTACACCCCGGACCTGGCGACGGTGGTCGCGGTGATGGGCCAGGACCCGGTCACCGGGACGCAGAAACCGCTGTACGGGGCGTTGGGGCTGGACCGGATCAACGGGGGCGGGGTGCCGGCGGAGATCTGGGGCCAGTTCACGGCAGCGGCGCTGGAGGGCTCCGAGGTCCGGGACTTCGAGCTGGAGCTGCAGGAGGGGGCGGCGGACGTGGAGCCTCCGCCGGAGGAGGGGACGGATCAGCCGGAGGAGCCGAGCGCCACGGACACCCGGGACCCGGCCGGCGGGGGTACGGGCGACGGGGGCCCGAGCGGCACTCCCGGTCCCGGTCCCACTTTCAGCCCCAACCCGTCACCCACGCCCTCGCTCCCGCCCACACCGACGCCCTCACCCTCGTACACGCCCCTGCCCACGCCGACGCTCACGGCGTCACCGTTCGAGGGGGTCATGCGAAAGGGCTGGTAACACCCGCCACCAGCCCTGTGTTCGCACTTCCTACAGATACAGGCCGGTCGTGTCCTCGGACCCCTCGAACCGGTCCGCGGCGACCGCGTGCAGATCGCGCTCCCGCATCAGCAGATACGCCACCCCGCGCACCTCGACCTCGGCGCGGTCCTCGGGGTCGTACAGCACCCGGTCCCCCGCCGCCACGGTCCGCACGCTCTGCCCGACCGCGACGACCTCGGCCCAGGCGAGCCGGCGGCCCACCGCCGCGGTCGCGGGGATGACGATGCCGCCGCTGGAACGCCGCTCGCCCTCGGGGATGTCGGTCCGTACCAGTACGCGGTCGTGGAGCATCCGGATGGGCAACTTGTCATGATGGTTCTTCTCGCTCACACGTCGAACCTACCTGCCGTGGAGCGTTCCGTAAGGCGGATGGCCGGGCGGTGCGGGGCGGTACCGGTCTGTGCCGGTCGAAGCCCAGCCGCGGCATCACGCCCGGCGTCGCCTCGCGGACATCGCGAGCAGACCCACCAGACCCACGGTCACCAGCGCCACCGGAACCAGCCGCTCCAGCCGGGGTGCCCCGTCCTCCGCCACGAACTGCGCCCTGACCTGCGTGATCGTACGGTTCACCGTCACATACGCGCGGCCCGCGGTCTGGTCCACGGTTGAGGCGAGCTTCGCCTTCGCGTCGCCGACGATCGTCTTCGGGTGCACGCGCGCCCCGATCTCGTCGAGCGTCTCGGCAAGCTGTCCGCGCCTGCGGACGATGTCCGCCTCGATCTGCGCAGGGGTCCTGGCATCCGACACCGCGCTGCCTCCGTGGTCGTGTCCGGTAATCCTTGGTGGACAGTCTGTCACTCGGCCTGGGCCGCCACCCCGCGGCACCCCTATTACGCTCGACGGCGTACCCCGTCACCCATCCGCGTCACGCATCCGTACCGCGTCCTTCCGAGGAGAACCATGAGCGAGCGACTCCAGCCCGGCGACACCGCCCCCGCCTTCACCCTGCCCGACGCGGACGGAAACGAGGTCTCGCTCGCGCAGCACAAGGGCCGCAAGGTCATCGTCTACTTCTACCCGGCGGCCCTGACGCCCGGCTGCACCAAGCAGGCGTGCGACTTCACCGACAATCTGGAGCTGCTGGCGGGCGCGGGATACGAGGTGATCGGGGTATCCCCGGACAAGCCGGAGAAACTGGCGAAGTTCCGCGACAAGGAGAGCCTGAAGGTCACGCTGGTCGGCGACCCGTCGAAAGAGACGCTGGAGGCGTACGGCGCGTTCGGCGAGAAGAAGCTGTACGGCAAGACGGTGACGGGCGTCATCCGCTCCACGGTCGTGGTCGACGAGGACGGCAAGGTGGAGCGCGCGCTCTACAACGTGAAGGCGACCGGCCATGTCGCCAAGATCATCAAGGATCTGGGCATCATCTGATGAAGCTACGACCTTGACCTTCGGTGACGGGAGCCCCGCCTTGAGCGGGGCTTCGGTTTATGACCGCTTTGACGGTGTAGATGTTCCCTTTGGAGACGAGTTGTCCGTGTCCAGGGAAAGGAAAATCGGTCATGGCGGCCACCGAGCCCGAAGGGCCGGTCGATCCGGCAGCAGTCAGGCGTCATCCCCGGCTCTTCCGCACCATCAAGCAGCGGAAGAACCCCCGACTGCGGCGCAGCGACATCACCGTGACCGACGAAGCGGCGGTCAAGCGGGCCGTGAAGGCGGCCTCGCTCGGCAACGCCATGGAGTGGTTCGACTTCGGCATCTACAGCTATCTGGCCGTCACCCTCGGGCATGTCTTCTTCCCGTCCGGGAACAGCACCGTTCAGCTGCTCTCCTCCTTCGCGACCTTCGCCGTGGCCTTTCTCGTACGGCCGCTCGGCGGCCTGTTCTTCGGACCGCTGGGCGACAAGATCGGCCGTAAGCAGGTCCTCGCGCTCACGATGATCATGATGGCGATCGGCACCGGCGCGATCGGCCTGATCCCCTCGTACGCGTCGATCGGCTTCTGGGCCCCGGTGCTGCTGATCGTCTTCCGCCTGGTGCAGGGCTTCTCCACGGGCGGCGAGTACGGCGGCGCCTCCACGTTCATCGCCGAGTACGCGCCCGACAAGCGGCGCGGCTTCTTCGGCAGCTTCCTGGAACTGGGCACCCTGGCCGGGTACATCGGCGCGTCCGGCCTGGTCACCGGGCTCACGGCGTTGCTCGGCTCGGACACCATGGAGGCCTGGGGCTGGCGCGTCCCGTTCCTGGTCGCCGCCCCACTGGGCCTGATCGGCCTCTATCTGCGGCTCAAGCTCGACGAGACCCCGGCCTTCCAGAAACTGGAGGCGGAGAACGCCGCCCGCGTCTCGGAGGTGGCGGACACGGTGGAGACCACCACCAAGGAAGAGCTCATCGACATCTTCCGTGTCTACTGGCCGACGCTGATCCTGTGCATCGCTCTGGTCGGCGCGTACAACGTCGCGAACTACATGCTGCTGTCGTACATGCCGACGTACCTCACGGACGAGATGGGCTACGACGACACCCACGGCCTGCTGCTCCTGCTGGGCACGATGGCGGTCCTGATGCTGGTCATCAACCAGGTGGGCCGCCTCAACGACCGCTACGGCCGCAAACCGCTGCTGATGACGGGCATGGCCGGCTTCTTCGTCCTGTCGGCCCCGGCGTTCCTGCTGGTCAAGCAGGGCAGCCTGGTCGCGGTGAGCACGGGCATGCTGCTGCTCGGCCTCTGCCTGGTGTGCCTGTTGGGCACGATGTCGGCGGCGCTCCCGGCGCTGTTCCCCACGCAGGTGCGGTACGGGTCGCTGTCGGTGGGCTACAACCTGTCGGCGTCGCTGTTCGGCGGCACGACACCGCTGGTGATCACGGGCCTGATCAGCGTCACCGGGACGGACATGATGCCGGCGTTCTACACGATGGCGGCGGCGCTGATCGGCATGGTGGCGGTGGCGTGCATGAAGGAGACGGCCCAGCAGCCGCTGGCGGGCTCGCCCCCGTCGGTGGGTACGAAGGAGGAGGCGGCGGAACTGGTCCTGGCGCAGGCGCCGGAACCAAAGTTCTGAGGCCACGGGAAAGGGTCCGCCTCGGGCCCGGGCTCCGCACTCACGCGCGCTCCCGCCCCCGGGGGCTGGTGCGCCAAGGCGGCGCGCAGGCCCGCCGCTCGCGCTTCGCGCGTTGCGCCCTCTCTTCACCTGAGACGCCTGCGGCCTCGGGCCCTGGTCCGCTCCGGCGCTCCGCACTCGCCCGGTCGGCCGTTCTCATGGCCCGCCCTTCGCACCGCGAAGCCCACGCCACGGGTCGGTCGTTCTGGGTTCCTGCGCCTTCCGCCCGCCCGCGGCGCCCTCCGCGTTCCACGCCGCGATGCCGGCGCCCCCTTCGCCATGACGGGGCCCGGCCTCGGGCCCGGCGCTCCGCGCTCACGCGGGCCCTTGCCGGGTCGGGCGGGCTCGTTGCTCGCGCTTCGAAGCGGGCGCCTCAGGGTGTGGGGCGTCAGCCCCACACCCCACCTCGCCCGGGGGCGACACGCGTACCCCCTACGCCGCCAAGTGCCGGACCCGGTCCCACACCGTCCCGTCCACCACACCCACCCGGCGTCTGAACTCCCCCACCCCCACATCCCGCAGCTCATCCGTCTCCAGGAAGCTCCGCCGTCCCCGCGCGTCGCCCACCGTCCCCGGGGGCAGGGCGAGTACCCCCGGGCGCTCCTCGTGGTGCCTGCTGGTGATCTTGGCGACCAGCGCCGTACCTCCCCGTACCGACAGCACCAGGCACGGCCTGTCCTTCGACCCCGGCCCGTCCTCGTACGGCACAACCGCCCACCAGATTTCACCCGGCCGCGGTCGCCCCTTCTTCCCGCGACCAGGACCGACCGGGCCCGCCGCCCGGCCCGGGGGACGTACCCGGCCGCCCGGGCGGCGGGGGCTCCGGCCCCACCCGTCCGCCACCGTGGCGATCAGTGCGAGCACCACCACCGCCGGTACCGCCAGCCACCACGTCGTATCCATACCCCAGACCGTACCGGCGCGCCGCCGCTCCACGCGCGCACTCCCTCCGAACCGGTGACAGCGCAGGTGAGTTCCCCCACAACGGCCTGCCACCTAGGGGCGACCAGCCCTTTTGCGCCTTACGCTCGACAGACCGCACGCCCCTCCCCAGCCCTCCTCGTCAACGGAGGTTCCAGCTCCATGAAGCTCACCGTCGTCGGCTGCTCGGGGTCGTTTCCGTCCGCGGAATCGGCTTGTTCGAGCTACCTCGTAGAGGCCGACGGCTTCCGGCTGCTCCTCGACATGGGCAACGGGGCCCTTGGCGAGCTGCAGCGCCACGTCGGTCTCTACGACCTCGACGCCATCTTCCTCAGCCATCTCCACGCTGACCACTGCATCGACATGTGCGGGTACTTCGTCGCCCGCTACTACCGCCACGACGGAGGCCGCTGTGCCCCCCTGCCCGTCTACGGCCCCGAAGGCACCGAGCAGCGCCTGACCACCGCCTACGCGGACACCCCTTCACCCTCCGCCATGCGCGAGGTGTTCGACTTCCACACCCTCAAGTCCGGCAGTTTCCACATAGGCCCGTTCTCCGTCCGTACGGAGAAGGTGAGCCACCCGGTCGAGGCGTACGGCATCCGCCTGGAGCACGGCGGCAAGGTGCTCACGTACTCCGGCGACACCGGCGTCTGCGAGAGCCTGCACGAACTCGCCGACGGCGCCGACCTCTTCCTGTGCGAGGCGTCCTTCACGCACGGCAAGGAGGACGTCCCGGACCTCCATCTGAACGGCCGTGAGGCAGGCGCCCACGCGCGGCGCGCGAACGCCCGCAAGCTCGTGCTGACGCACATCCCGCCGTGGACGGACGCCCAGCAGAACCTCGCCGACGCCCGCGCGGTCTACGACGGCCCGACCGAGCTCGCCGCCCCCGGCGCGGTCTACGACATCTAGAAGAAGCCTCTGCCCTCTCCGTGGCTACGGAGAGGGCAGAGGCTTCAGTCGTTGAGCAGAAGGCCTACTTCGCCTCCGCCTTCTGGAGCTCCGCGAGCTCCTCGTCCGACTCACGCCCCGGAGTCGGCAGATTGAACTTCGTGATCGCGAACCGGAAGATCACGTAGTAGACCGCGGCGAAGCAGAGGCCCACCAGCGCCAGCCCCCACGGGTTCGACGCGATCCCCAGGTTCAGGAAGAAGTCCACCGCGCCCGCCGAGAAGCCGAAGCCGTCCTTCATCCCCAGCGCCCACGTCAGCGCCATCGAGACACCGGTCAGCAGCGCGTGGACCGCGTACAGCGCCGGCGCGATGAACATGAACGTGAACTCGATCGGCTCGGTCACGCCCGTGACGAACGAGGTGAGCGCGAGCGAGAACATCATGCCGCCGACGACCTTGCGGCGCTCCGGGCGGGCACAGTGCACGATCGCGAGGCACGCCGCCGGAAGGGCGAACATCATGATCGGGAAGAAGCCGGTCATGAACTGCCCGGCGCTCGGGTCACCCGCCAGGAAGCGGTTGATGTCGCCGCTCTTGCCCTCGAACGTACCGGCCTGGAACCACGGGAAGGAGTTCAGCAGGTGGTGCATGCCGATCGGGATCAGCGCGCGGTTGAAGACACCGAAGATGCCCGCGCCGACCGCGCCGGAGCCGACCAGCCACTCACCGAAGTTGTGCAGACCCGCGCCGAGCACCGGCCAGATCAGACCGAAGAGGATGCCGACCAGCAGACCCGCGAAGGAGGAGAGGATCGGGACCAGACGGCGGCCACCGAAGAAGCCCGCCCAGTCGGGCAGCTTGGTCCGGTAGAACTTCTGGTACAGCAGGGCGACGACTATGCCCATCACCACACCGCCGAGGACCTTCGCGTCCACCGGCGCCTCGGTCATGACGATCTTGCCGTCGATGACCTTGGCGACCTTGTCCAGGTTCGGGTCGGTGAAGGTGGCCAGTACGCCCTTGAAGACCAGGTAACCGGCAACCGCCGCGAGCGCGGTCGAGCCGTCCGACTTCTTCGCGAAGCCGATCGCGATGCCTACGGCGAACAGCAGCGGCATGTTCGCGAGAATCGCGTCGCCGCCCGCGGCCATGAAGCTCGCGAGCTTGGTGACGAACTCCGGGAACGACTCCCTGCCGAGCATGTCGGGCTGACCGAAACGGACCAGCAGCGCGGCGGCGGGCAGCACCGCGACCGGCAGCATGAGGCTGCGGCCGATGCGCTGCATGACAGCCATCGCGCCCGCGCCCTTCTTCTTCGCCGCCGCGGGGGCGGCGCTAGCCGTGGACATCAACTACCTCCATTGGGCAAGGCACCGCCAGGGACAGGGCAAACTGAGGGAGGGCGGCGTCTCAGGGGGACGCGGCGACGGCCGCGTGGTCTACACCACTCAGTGGTGTAGACCAGTTGTAGCACGGTGAGGGTGAGATAAGGAACCCTGGATTTCTGAGGCCTGGACCACTGGAGCAAAGGCGGTCGCGGGACTACTTGATGTTGTCCCGCCGCAGCTCCGCCTCGATCTCCTCCGGCTCCCGCCCCGGCGTCGGGATATCGAACTTCGTGATCGCGAACCGGAAGATCACGTAGTACACCGCCGCGAACGCGAGACCGATCGGAATGATCAGCCAAGGTCTCGTCGCCAGGCTCCAGTTGATGACGTAGTCGATCAGGCCCGCCGAGAAGCTGAAGCCGTCCTTGACGCCCAGCGCCCAGCTCACCGCCATCGACACACCGGTCAGCACCGCGTGGATCGCGTACAGCAGGGGGGCGACGAAGAGGAACGAGTACTCGATCGGCTCGGTGATCCCGGTGACAAAAGACGTCAGGGCGACCGACAGCATCAGCCCGCCGACCTCCTTGCGGCGGTGCGGCTTGGCGCAGTGCGTGATCGCCAGCGCCGCCGCGGGCAGCGCGAACATCATGATCGGGAAGAACCCGGTGGTGAACTGGCCCGCGTCCGGGTCGCCCGCCAGGAAGCGCGAGATGTCGCCGTGGACCACCGCGCCGTCCGGCTCGGTGTAGCTGCCGAACTGGAACCACACCGGCACATTGAGGAACTGGTGCAGGCCGATGACCAGCAGCGCCCGGTTCGCGACGCCGAAGATCCCGGCGCCCCACGCGCCCAGGCCCACCAGCCAGTCACTGAAGCTCTCCAGCGCGTCGCCGATCGGCGGCCAGATCCACAGGCACAGCGCCGCGAAGGCGATCGCGACGAAGGACATGATGATCGGGACGAGCCTGCGGCCGTTGAAGAAGCCGAGCCAGTCCACCAGTCTCGTACGGTGGTACCGCCGCCAGAAGTAGGCCGCCAGCAGGCCCATGACGATGCCGCCGAAGACCCCCGGATTCTGATACGTGAACGCCGTGACCGTCCCGTCGGGCGCCCGGCAGCCCACGGCGACGATGGACTCACCCCCGCCCTCGCAGTCCTTGGGGAACTGGCGCAGCACGTTGTAGTAGACAAGGAACCCCGCGACGGCGGCGAGCGCCGTGGAACCGTCGGCCTTCTTCGCCATGCCGATCGCCACACCGACGCAGAACAGCAGCGGCAGCCCGATATTGGGGTCCAGCAGCGCGCCGCCCGCGCCCGCCATCACCTTGGCGACGCTGTCCCAGCCCAGGCCGTCGCTGCCGAAGACATCTTTCTGGCCGAGCCGGTTGAGGATGCCTGCCGCCGGGAGGACGGCGATCGGCAGCTGCAGGCTCCGGCCCATCCGCTGAAACCCCTGGAACGTGCCGGACCACCACTTGCGGCGCGGTTGGGCAGCGCTCTCGGAGCTCATCGGCGTCCTCCCGGAACTCGCCTGGCTTGGCAGCTGTCGCAGACTGGTGTAGACCAGTTGCGATACGGTCCGTTGCCGTCATCATTCGGTATGAGACGGTTGGTCGCCCGCGAAGTTGGGCCAACCGTGCAGCGCTCAGCGTTCAGCGCGCTCTTGGAAAAGCAGGGAGAGAGACATGGCCAGCAAGGCTGAGAAGATCGTCGCCGGGCTCGGTGGAATCGACAACATCGAGGAGATCGAAGGCTGCATCACCCGCCTCCGTACCGAAGTGGTCGACCCGGGCAAGGTTGACGAAGTCGCCCTCAAGGCCGCGGGTGCCCACGGCGTCGTCAAGATGGGCAACGCGATCCAGGTCGTCATCGGCACCGACGCCGACCCCATCGCCGCGGACATCGAAGACATGATGTAAGCCGCCGGCCGCAGGGTCCCGTTCCGCCGGGAACGGGGCCTCACGCGTAGCCGCTAGGCTCCAAGCATGTCTCGTATCGACGGCCGCACCCCCGAACAGCTCCGTCCGGTCACCATCGAACGCGGATGGAGTAAGCACGCCGAGGGCTCCGTCCTCATCTCCTTCGGTGACACCAAGGTGTTCTGCACCGCCTCCTTCTCCGAAGGCGTCCCGCGCTGGCGCAAGGGCAGCGGCGAGGGCTGGGTGACCTCCGAGTACTCGATGCTGCCCCGCTCCACCAACACCCGTGGCGATCGCGAATCCGTACGCGGCAAGATCGGCGGACGCACCCACGAGATCAGCCGCCTCATCGGCCGGTCTCTGCGCGCGGTCATCGACTACAAGGCGCTCGGCGAGAACACCATCGTCCTGGACTGTGACGTACTCCAGGCGGACGGCGGCACCCGTACCGCCGCGATCACCGGGGCGTACGTCGCGCTCGCCGACGCCGTGGCCTGGGCCCAGGCCAAGAAGCTCGTCAAGGCCGGCCGTAAGCCCCTGACCGGCACCGTCGCCGCGGTCAGCGTCGGCATCGTGGACGGCATGCCCCTCCTCGACCTCTGCTACGAGGAGGACGTACGCGCCGAGACCGACATGAACGTCGTCTGCACCGGCGACGGCCGCTTCGTCGAGGTCCAGGGCACCGCCGAGGCCGAGCCCTTCGACCGCAAGGAGCTCAACGCGCTCCTCGACCTCGCCACCGGCGGCTGCGCCGACCTCGCCGCGCTCCAGCGCGAAGCCCTCCAGGGCGAGCTGCTCAAGTAAAGAAGCAACCAAGAGCGCCACAGGGGCGTCGTTACTTTTACGGGCGTACGGGCCAAACCGTGCGCCCGTCCGTTTCCGGGGAGGACAGCTTCATGCTCGCGCGCCGCCGCATCGCACTCACGCTCGCCACCGCAGCTCTGCTCGTTCCCGCCGCGGTCGGCTGCAGCGCCCTCGACAAGGCACTCGACTGCGTCGAGACCGCCGACTCGATCGCCACCAGCGTCGACAAGCTCCAGCAGGCGATCTCCAGCGCCGCCGACGACCCGACACAGGCCCGGGAAGCCCTCGACGAGATCGACAAGGAACTGACGGGCCTCGGCGACAAGACCGACGACGCCGACCTGAGCAAGGCGGTCGACTCCCTCAACGCCGGCGTCGACAACGTCCGCAAGTCGATCGAGAACGGCGACGCCACGCCGGACATCACGCCCGTCACCGACGCCGCCGGAGAGATCGGCAAGGTCTGCACCCCGGGATAGCCACCGGATAATCGAGGGCATGACCCGTCTGATCCTCGCCACCCGCAACGCCGGGAAAATCACCGAACTCAAGGCCATCCTCGCCGACGCGGCCCTCCCGCACGACCTCGTCGGCGCGGACGCCTACCCCGACATCCCCGACGTCAAGGAAACAGGCGTCACCTTCGCCGAGAACGCGCTGCTCAAGGCCCACACCCTGGCCCGCGCCACCGGCCTCCCGGCCATCGCCGACGACTCCGGCCTCTGCGTCGACGTCCTCGGCGGCGCACCCGGCATCTTCTCCGCCAGGTGGTCGGGCCGCCACGGCGACGACCGGGCCAACCTGGACCTGCTCCTGGCCCAGCTCGCGGACATCTCCGACGAGCACAGGGGCGCCCACTTCGCCTGCGCGGCGGCCCTGGCCCTCCCCGACGGCACCGAGCGGGTGGTCGAGGGCCGACTCCTGGGCACCCTGCGCCACACCCCGTCGGGCACGGGCGGCTTCGGCTACGACCCGATCCTCCAGCCGGAGGGCGAGACGCGTACGTGCGCGGAGCTGACGGCGGCGGAGAAGAACGCGATCAGCCACCGAGGCAAGGCATTCCGCGCACTGGTCCCGGTCCTGCGGGAGCTCCTGGGCTGAGCCGCACACGCCGAGGGGCCGTCCACAGGTGGTGGACGGCCCCTCAGCAGTGCGGCCGGTGGGATTCGAACCCACACGGGATTTCTCCCACTGCGACCTAAACGCAGCTCGGCTGCCAGTTACGACACGGCCGCAAGCCGCCAGTCATGTTACCGGGCCGGCGGATGTGGTGGGGTCGCTATGGCGGAGGGTGTGGGGCGTCTGCCCCACACCTCACAAGGCCCCACACCTCACCAGTACGAGCAACCGGCGCAGCCGGACAGGAACGTTACGCCCAGAGCTGGCCCTGAAGCGTCTCGATTGCCGCCTCCGTCGTCGGGGCCGTGTAGACCCCCGTCGACAAGTACTTCCAGCCGCCGTCCGCCACCACGAAGACGATGTCCGCCGGCTCGCCCGCCGCCACCGCCTTCCTGCCGACGCCGATCGCCGCGTGCAGCGCCGCCCCCGTCGAGACGCCCGCGAAAATTCCCTCCTGCTGGAGCAGTTCCCGCGTCCGCGTCACCGCGTCCGCCGAGCCCACCGAGAAGCGGGTCGTCAGCACCGACGCGTCGTACAGCTCCGGGACGAAGCCCTCGTCAAGGTTGCGCAGGCCGTAGACCAGGTCGTCATAGCGAGGTTCCGCCGCCACAATGCGGATGCCCGGGACGTGTTCCCGCAGGTAGCGGCCGACGCCCATCAGCGTGCCCGTCGTGCCCAGGCCCGCCACGAAGTGGGTGATGGACGGGAGGTCGGCGAGGATCTCCGGGCCCGTCGTGGCGTAGTGCGCGCCCGCGTTGTCCGGGTTGCCGTACTGGTAGAGCATCACCCACTCGGGGTGCTCGGCGGCCAGCCCCTTGGCCACCCGTACCGCCGTGTTCGAGCCGCCCGCCGCCGGGCTGTCGATGATCTCCGCGCCCCACATCGCGAGGAGCTGACGACGCTCCTGGCTGGTGTTCTCCGGCATCACGCACACGATGCGGTAGCCCTTGAGCTTCGCCGCCATCGCCAGCGAGATGCCGGTGTTGCCGCTCGTCGGCTCCAGGATCGTGCAGCCCGGCGTCAGGCGGCCGTCCTTCTCCGCCTGCTCGATCATGTGCAGGGCCGGGCGGTCCTTGATCGAGCCGGTCGGGTTGCGGTCCTCCAGCTTGGCCCAGATCCGGACGGTGTCCGAGGGCGACAGTCGCGGCAGGCGGACCAGCGGAGTATTGCCCACCGCCGCCAGCGGGGAGTCGTAACGCATCAGCGCATGCCACCCGCGACGGCAGGGAGGATCGTGATGCTGTCGCCGTCGGCGAGCTTGGTGGAGATGCCCTCCAGGAAACGGACGTCCTCGTCGTTCAGGTAGACGTTCACGAAGCGGCGCAGCTGGCCGCCGTCGACAATGCGCTCCTGGATGCCGTTGTGGCGGGACTCGAGGTCGTCGAGGAGCTCGGCGAGGGTGTCTCCGCTGCCCTCGACGGCCTTGGCGCCGCCGGTGTAGGTACGGAGGATGGTCGGGATGCGGACCTCGATGGCCATGGCATGGGCTCCTGTCGGAAGGCTTGCGGAAGTGACACAGGGGGCGCGCGGCTCTGGCCCCCGCGCGGGGGGTCGTACTGGTGAGTGCGCTCGGGCCGTCGGGCCGTCAGACCATGGTCAGAACGCGGCGCGGACCGTACACATCGCGCTGGCGAGGCGGCACAGGTCGACGTGCAGCCGCGCTACGAGCAGCACAGTGCTCGGCGTCTTCTCGCTCACGTCTTGGGGAACCATGCGGTCATCGTATCGATTCCCTGTCCGGGTCCCGGAAGGGCATCTCGCATCCCGGACGGAACCTGCTCAGAATGCGGGCACAGCGGTTGGCACACCGTCCTCAGTACGCCTCAACGACCTTGATTTCCTCCTCCGTGATCTTCCCCTCCACTATCCGGAACGAGCGGAACTGGAACAGTCCCGCGCCGTCCGTGTCCGCCGTCGACACCAGTACGTAGTGCGCGCCGGGCTCGTTCGCGTACGAGATGTCCGTACGGGACGGGTACGCCTCCGTCGCCGTGTGCGAGTGGTAGATGATCACCGGCTCTTCGTCGCGGTCATCCAGCTCCCGGTAGAGCTTCAGCAGATCCGCCGAGTCGAACTCGTAGAACGTCGGTGAGCGCGCGGCGTTCAGCATCGGGATGAAGCGCTCGGGACGGCCGCTGCCCTCCGGGCCCGCGACCACGCCGCAGGCTTCGTCGGGGTGGTCGGCGCGGGCATGCGCGACGATCTGGTCGTAGAGGGCCTGGGTGAGGGTCAGCATGCCGATCAGGATAAGCAGAAGGGCACGTCCGTACCGAGGAGTGGTACGGACAGGCCCGCATGCTGGACTGCGGACGGCGGACGGCGAGCGCGTCAGGGCATCAGCGTCTCGACGAGCGATTCCTGGAGCGCGCCGAGCCACAGATACGCCATCACCATCGGCTTGCGCGGGTCGGAGTCCGGCAGCCGGTAGAGCTCGTCGCTCTCGTCCTCGTCGCTGACGTCGAGCCGGGTGCCGATGGTCAGCCGCAGGTCGTTGAGCGCGCCGAGCCAGTGCAGGCAGTCGTCGGCGGTGAGCTTGAGTACGGCTCCGCCCTCGCCCGACGAGGTCAGCGAGGTCAGCGAATCCAGCGTGCGGACGACGGTGAGCGCGTCCGCGCGTTTGCGCGAGCGCAGGTCCCTCTCGGTGAAGCGCCTGAACTCCGCGGAGGCGGCGCGCAGTTCCTCGTCCTTCGCGTCGGCGTCAGGACCCGCGTACGCCTCCGGGAAGAGCCGGGCCAGCGCGGGGTCCGCGGGCGGCTCGCTCGGCCCCTCGGCGAACAGCGCGGCCAGCGGGTCCTCACCCTCGACCGGCTCGTCGCCGGGTCCGATCAGCTCCAGCAGCTGTACGGCGAGCGAGCGCAGGATCGAGATCTCGACCTCATCGAGCGCGACGGCCGCGCCGCCGCCGGGGACCGGCTCGAAGTGCCCGGCCATCAGTTGCGGTCCTGGGTGAGCGTCGCCCACAGCCCGTAACCGTGCATCGCCTGTACGTCGCGCTCCATCTCCTCGCGACTGCCGCTGGAGACGACGGCGCGCCCCTTGTGATGGACATCCAGCATCAGTTTGTGCGCCTTGTCCTTGGAATAGCCGAAATAGGCCTGGAAGACATAGGTGACGTAGCTCATCAGGTTGACGGGGTCATTGTGGACGAGCGTCACCCAGGGCACATCCGGCTCTGGTACGACGGAGCTCTCCTCCGCTGACTCGGGGCGTTCGATCTCTGTAGGAGCAACACTCACCTCATCCATGCTGCCACCCGGAGGGCCTCATCGCACAAACGGGGGGCCGCACATCTCGTCAGAGTGACGAGATGTGCGGTAGCATTTTCGGCATGAACACTGTGGATCTTGGGCTGCCGGTGCAAGTGCCGTCGACAGCGCTCTTCACCGACCAGTACGAGTTCACGATGCTTCAGGCGGCGCTGAAGGCGGGCACGGCCGACCGCCGTTCCGTCTTCGAGGTCTTCACCCGCCGGCTGCCCGAGGGACGGCGTTACGGCGTCGTGGCCGGCACCGGCCGGGTCCTGGACGCCGTCGAGAACTTCCGCTTCGACCCGGACGTCCTGGGCTTTCTGCGCGAACACAACATCGTCGACGAGCCGACGCTGCACTGGCTCTCCTCGTACCGCTTCAGCGGCGACATCTGGGGCTACCCGGAGGGCGAGGTGTACTTCCCGGGCTCGCCGATCCTGCGGGTCGAAGGCTCCTTCGCCGAGTGCGTGCTGCTGGAGACGGTGATCCTCTCGATCCTCAACCACGACTCGGCGATCGCGGCGGCCGCCTCGCGGATGGCGGCGGCGGCGGGCGGGCGGCGGCTGATCGAGATGGGCGCGCGGCGTACGCACGAGCTGGCCGCGGTGGCGGCGGCGCGCGCCGCGTACGTCGGCGGCTTCAACTCCACGTCGGATCTCGCGGCCGGATTCCGCTACGCCATCCCGACGGTGGGCACCAGCGCGCACGCGTTCACGCTGCTGCACGACAGCGAGCGCGACGCGTTCCGGGCGCAGGTCGACTCACTCGGACGGAGTACGACGCTGCTGGTCGACACCTACGACGTGGCCGAGGCGGTCCGTACGGCCGTGGAGCTGGCGGGTCCGGAGCTCGGAGCGGTACGCATCGACTCCGGGGACCTGCTGCTGGTCGCCCACCGGGTGCGGCAGCAGCTGGACGAGCTGGGCGCGAGGGACACGAAGATCGTGGTGACCTCGGACCTGGACGAGTACGCCATCGCCTCCCTCGCGGCGGCGCCGGTGGACGCGTACGGCGTGGGCACGCAGCTGGTCACCGGCAGCGGCCACCCCACCTGCTCGATGGTCTACAAGCTGGTGGCCCGCGCGCGGTCCGCGGACGCGCAGGCGCCGCTGGAGCCGGTGGCGAAGAAGTCGCTGGGCGGCAAGCTGTCGGTCGGCGGCCGCAAGTGGGCGGCGCGGCGGGTCGACGCGGACGGGGTCGCGGAGGCGGAAGTGCTCGGCGTCGGCGCGGTGCCGTCGGGCCTCGCGGACCGGCAGCTGCTGGTGGAGCTGGTCAAGGGCGGCGAGACGGTCGCGCGGGAGCCGCTGGACGTGGCGCGCGGGCGGCACATCGCGGCGCGGGCGGGGCTGCCGATGTCGGCGGTGCAGCTGTCCAGAGGGGAACCTGTCATTCCGACGGAGTACGTGTGAACGCGGTCTGAAGCCCCCTCCCGCAAGAGAGCCGGAGTCTCTAGGCTCGTGTTAATCCGGTATATCTGCCGCTCGGGCACACCGCCACTCCCCACCGCCACTCCCCACCGAAGGACACCCGCCATGCACCGCGCCTTGATCGTCGTGGACGTTCAGAACGACTTCTGCGAAGGCGGCAGTCTCGCGGTGACGGGGGGCTCCGATGTCGCAGCCGCCATCACGGACCTGATCGGCCAGTCCCAGGCGGGCTACCGCCATGTCGTCGCCACCCGCGACCACCACATCGAGCCGGGCGACCACTTCTCGGACCACCCGGACTACGTCGGCTCATGGCCGCCGCACTGCGTCGCGGGGACGGAGGGGGTGGGCTTCCACCCGAACTTCGCGCCGGTGGTGGCGTCGGGCGCGATCGACGCGGTCTTCGACAAGGGCGCGTACGCGGCGGCGTACAGCGGCTTCGAGGGCGCGGACGAGAACGGGGCGACGCTGGCGGATTGGCTGCGGGCGCGGGACGTCACCGAAGTGGACGTGGTCGGCATCGCGACGGACCACTGCGTACGGGCGACAGCGCTGGACGCGGTGCGCGAGGGCTTCGCGACGTCGGTGCTGCTGGACCTGACGGCGGGGGTCTCGCAGGAGACGACGGGCAGAGCGCTGGAGGAGTTGCGGGGCGCGGGCGTGGAGCTCACGGGCAAACCGGTCGTCTAGGAAGTCCAGAAAGCCTGGGAAGTTCAAGACACAGAACCTAGACGCCCCGCAGCAGCGCTATCGGGTGCCACAGCTCCTCCGGGCGGCTGCGCCACAGCAAGCCGTCCGGGTGGTGCAGCACCGCCGTGATCTCGTCCGGCGTCGGCGGCTCCGCGTTGCCCCGCAGATACACCGCCCGCAGGCCCACGTTCCGTAGTCGCGTCAGCGCTCTCGCCCGGTTCACCGCGTGGACCAGGAACCGCACCGTGCCGCCGTCGCCGAGCGGGCTCGGGACGCTGAGCGCCACCACCACGCTGCCGTTCGGCAACTTGCTGAAACCTCCGCCGGCCATGCGGAACCACTCCCCCGTAAGTGCGGTGTCAATAAGAATCTCGCAAGACGCACCTAAACACGATCGGCCGCCGCCCGCTAGAGGGCTACGGCCGATCATGCTCTGACCTGCGGTTATACGGGTTACCTCGTCGAGGGACCGACCTTGACGGTGATCGTCTGGCCGCTCAGCGGCTCGCTCACGATCGAGATCTTGGTGTTGGTGTCAGTTACCTGCACACTGGCGTTCGGATTCTCCGGGTACCAGTACACGCCCTTACGGTCATCGAAGACCGGGTTGCCCCACTGCGGGGCGATCCGCCGCGCCACGCCCGCCTTGTGCAGCGTGAACCCGTCCGTCGGCCACAGACTGAACGGCGAGTCGAAGGTCTGGATCCGGTTCCGCATCAGCGTTCCGTCCGCCCACTTCAGCGGCTTGGCGTGCGCGTCCACCGGCAGGAGCAGGCCCCGGCCCGGGTGGGCACTGACGTTGTTGTCCTTCTGGGAGGTGTCCCAGAGCCAGATCATCAGGCCGTTCTGATACGGGAAGTGCTCGACCCAGGCGTTCTTCGGCGCCGGGAAGCCGAAGTTGTACGGGCCGACCTTGAGCGTCTTGTCGTAACTCACGTACTGGCGGTTCTCGGCGATGTAGTACTGCTCGTACTCCTTGGTGAAGGACGCGCCGACCCGCGAGAACCCCTTCGAGGTCCAGCCCGCGCTGTCGCCCTCCGACCCCTCCGCGTTGTCGGTGAACAGCGCCGCGCCGTCCGCCCGCACGCTCAGGCCGTCCGCCGCGAACCCCTTGCCGCCCGTGGACCCGTCCGTCTGGTAGCGGAAGCGGACGTCGATCTTCTGGCCCGCGTACGCGTCCAGTGAGTACGCCAGCTTCTTGTACGCGCCCGAGACGCCCGTCAGCGCCGGCTTGCCGCCCCCGTCGCGGGTGATCGGCGCGCCGTCGGCCGTGCCGTCCACCGGCGTCCAGTCCGCGCCACCGTCCGTCGACACCTCGGCGTACAGGTAGTCGAAGTTGGTCTCGATGTCCCACCAGCCCGAGAGCTCCAGGGACGCGGTGGACCTGCCGGTCAGGTCGACGGGCCGGGACAGGGTGTTCTTGAGGTCGTCACCCATGTCGCTCCACCACTGCTTGGAGCCTTCGGCAGGGGCCACGACCGTCGTGGTGACCGGCTTCTTCGGCAGCTCGACAACGAGCGCCTGCGGCTTCTTGGTGTTGTACTCCGACACACCCAGCGTGTGGAGGGAAGGCGTCGCCGCCTTCGCCGTGGCGTAGTCGAGCCAGCCCAGCTGCAACTTGTCCCAGGCGGTCATATCGCCCGGCAGGTCGCCGATGGCTTCCTTGCCGGTACCCAGCCAGGAGCCGGACGACATCAGGGACCAGAAGGCGGTGGAGTTCTCGCCGCCGCCGGAGGTGTCGTAGTGGTCGGGCAGGCCGAGGTCGTGGCCGTACTCGTGCGCGAAGACACCGAGGCCGCCGTTCTCGGGCTGCATGGTGTAGTCGCCGACCCAGATGCCGGTGGACCCGACCTGGGCACCGCCGGACTTGTTGTTCGCCGGGCCGGTCTTGCCCCTGTCCGTGCCGTACGCGTACCAGCGGTGCGCCCACAGGGCGTCGGTGCCCTCGGTGCCGCCGCCCGCCGACTCGTCCTCGCCCGCGTGGACGATCTGGAAGTGGTCGATGTACCCGTCCGGCTCGTTGAAGTCGCCGTCGTGGTCGAAGTCGTCGCGGTCCCACTGGTCGTACAGGGACAGGTCCGCCTTGATCTGCGCGTCCGTACGGCCCTTGGCCTTCTGGTCCGCGGCCCAGGCGGTGACGCCGTCCTTGACCGTGTCCCAGACGTTGGCGCAGTTGGCGTCGCCGCAGTAGTTGGACCCGTAACGGGCCTCGTTGTAGTCGACCTTGACCCAGTCGGAGACCGCGCCCTCGACCGAGTAACGGCCCGAGGAAGCCCTCTCGTAGTAAGTCTTCAGCGACTCCTTCTGCTTGCCGTCCTTGGCCTTGCCGCTGCCGAAGTAGAGGTCCTGGAAGTGCTGCTGGTTGTAGTCCGCCTGCCAGGCCGTGGAGTTGTCCAGCGTGCGGTCGGGCTGGGCGATCGCGTTGTGCAGCGGTCCTGGAGTGCCGCCGTACTTCTTGATGGGCGGCTTGGGCCCCGCGCCGTCCGGGTCGAACATCGTGGTGTCGTCGACCTTGTCGCCGAACTCCACCAGGATCGTGAAGATCTTGTCCGTCTTCTCCCGGCCGAGCTCGACGTACTTCTTGTCGCCGAGCTTCACCACGTTCGAACCGTCGCGCCGCTGCACGGTCGCGTCACCGGAGATGACCCGCTCCAGCGCCGACTGGCGCTGCTCGGCCCGCTGCTTACTGAAGGGGCCCTCAAGGTCGTGCTCGACCTGGCCCTTGCGCGGTGCCGGGTCGTGGCGCTCGATGGCCGCGGGATCCGACGACCGCGAAGGCGGACTGTCGGCCGCCTGGGCGCTGGTGAACGCCGAAGCGGTCGCGGCTGTCGTGGCCAGAGCCACGAGGACCGCGGACGCTCTGACGGTCCTGGGCGTTCTGATTGTTCTGATCTTTCGTCGAGTTGTGGTCACTTGGTGCTGTCCCTCCCCCGCGCTCCGCCCCCAACGGACCGGATGTGGGATCATCCGCGCGCGGAGTCGCGTCACAAGTGACGCCATTCGACCGGAGTTACCGCAGAAAAGACAGCCCTTGACTCGGACAAGCCAACTGCACTAAGCGGAGGCTCAGTTCCGGCATCCGGACACCGTTCAGGTGCCTCAGGGTCCGTCCGGCTGCCGGCTGCGGGCGCATGAAATGAAACAGTTGACCGAACTAATGACCCAGTGCGCCCCCCGTGCACCGGAGTTGCGGCTCCGCTGGGTAAGGTCACGCTTACCTCCGGTTCCTCCCGGGCATTCACCGTCGTAGAGTCACTTGACAGTCCGACCGTTGAGAGACAACCCCCGACAATGTCCCGAGGACGGATCCCGTCATGCCGCGTCCGACTGCCGCACAGCTCGCCTTTGGTTCGGCCACCGTCGTTTTCTCCACCCTTGCCTTACTACTGCTCACCGGTACGACAAATGGCGTCGCGGTAGCCGCGATCGCCGTCTCCGGGATGGCGCTCGGTCTGGTGGTCGCCGTCGCCCTGCCCATGGGCGCCAAGAAGCGGACCGCTTCCGCCGGCTCCATAAGCAATTTCACCGGCCGGGGATCCATGCCGGCACCCACACCCCGGGCGACCACCGGAGCCGACTCCAGGATCGGCGAGCACTCACTGCGCCGCTGACACCACCACTGTCTTGCCCGCCTTGTCGTGCCAGCCCTGCTTGTACGGCCTGTCGGTAAGAATCGTCACCATGATGACGAGCCACCAGACGCAGAAACAGCAGAGCAGCGCGGGCACCCAGAGCACCACGGCCCGAAGCAGCGAGGAGCTGACGTCCGGCACGCTCCCGTCATTGAGCATGGCGACCCGGATCTTCATCAGCTGCTTGCCGACCGTCTGACCGTGCTGCCTGGCCGTCAGGAACGTGTCGTAGCCGACATACGCGAGCAGGGAGATCAGCGACCAGAGCCACTGCCTGCCGGTGTTCACCTGTTCGGTGATCTCGTCCCAGCCGTCGCCGTCGTCCATCGTGACGTCCAGACCGCCGAAGATCAGGGACAGCACCGCCAGCGGTACGAAGACGATGAGCCCGTCGATGACGCGGGCGAGGAACCGCCTGCCGAAGTCCGCGAGCGGCGGCATCCCGGCGAGCGGGTCGGTGCCGCCGGGCGCCGCGCCGTAGGCGCTCGGATCGTACGGCGGAAGCTTGTCGCCGCCGGACGGCGGGGTGGGCTCCTGCGGCGGCGGTTTCTTTCGGAACGGGTCTTCCTCGGGCGGCTCACCGGGCGGCGGCTGATCATTCGTCATGGGGGCAGTGCACCCCGCCCCGCAGGCCCCCGCAACGGCTCGCACGCCGTTCGGGGGAACCTGATCATCCGGTCGATCAGCCGGTTGCTGAGCCGGTTGCTGAGCCGACTGCTCAGCCGGTTGCTCAGCCGGTTACGAAGGTGCGTGCCGCCTTGTCGTGCCAGCACTGCCGCCACGGGCGGTCGAACAGGCACCACAGCACATTGAGCACGCCCACGGCCAGAATGCCCAGCACGCCGTAGACGAGCCAGCGGCGCAGCGCCGCCCCGAAGGACGGGGGCTCGTGGGACTCGATACCCCAGACCGTCAGACCGCAGAGCTTCTTGCCGAGGGTGCGCCCCCACCTGGCGGTCGGCAGCGCCTCGTACAGCGTTCCGATGAGCAGCAGGGCGCCGACGATGATCGCGAGGTGGACCGCGGTGGTGGAATCGACCAGCCAGACCGTGACCGTTTCACCCGACAGCTTGGCCGCCTCGATCTTGTCGTCGATATGGGCGCGCGCCCGGGTGACGACCGGTACGGCGGCGGCGCCGACGAGCGCGCCGAGCAGCAGCGTGTCGATCAGCCGCGCGGCCAGCCGCTTGCCCAGCGATGCGGGACGGGCCGCGGCCTGGACCTGGGCGGCGGCCATGAAGGGGTCGGTGACCGGCGGCTTCCAGGGCAGGACCGCGCGTGCGGACTCGGCGGAGCCCCCGAGCGAGTGGGCCTGCTGGGCCCAGGAGGCGGAGCCGCCGCCGGAGCCGTTGGTGACGGGGGCCGGGGCTTGGGGCTGAGCCTGCGGCTGGGCTTGCGCGGGCACGTGCGGCTGCGGCTGCTGGGTCTGCGGCTGCGCGGGCGGGGTGACGGGAGTCGGTGCGCCGCCGCCGTGGCGCAGGGCGCGGATGGAGACGGTGCCTTCGGCGGGGGGCTGAGGCCGCGGCAGCGGTCGCGGTCGCGCCTGCGCCGGGAGCTCGCTCGCGCCAGGACCGGCACCGGGACCCGCGCCGGGGCGCACCGCGCGGATCGTGACCGTACCGTCAACGGGAGGCTCGCCCGTCTGCGCGGCCGGACCCTGCGAGCGGACGCCGGGCAGGGCACCGCCCGTCGGGTCCGCCGCGCGCGGGTCGGCGGGCGGCGTACCGGGTCCGCCGCTCTGGTCGGGACGGTTGGGCGTACGCGGATCCTGGCCGCTGCCGACGCCGCTTCCGCCTCCGCTTGCCCAGCCTTCCTGGCGCGAGACGTCGGCCTGCCACGCCGTGGCGGGTTCCGGGCGGGACGGCTCGTCGCTCACTTCCTCGTCGAAGAAGACCGGACCGGTCTCCTCCATGGCCGCCGAGCCGGGATTCCTGGGCAGCGGCTGGCCCATCTCCGGTCCAGGACGGCTCGTACCGGGCACCCAGGCCCCGCCGTTCCAGTACCGGACATACCCCGGAATAGAGGGATCCGGATAAAAACCTGGCGTGGGGCTGCCGTCGCCGGTCGCCGGGGTGGGGGCGCTCATCACCGTGGTCCCGTATCTCCTTGAGGCCTTAGTTCAAGAAATTCAAGGCTCCACATCTATCAGACCCTCGCCCACCCCTGCGCCGCTCCTTCTGTAACGACCACCTACCGGTCGGGGCCGCGTCGCGGAAATTTGCTGCCCAAAGTCGCGTCATAGCCGCCGGGGAAGGCGCTCTCTCCCTGTGCGACGACCGCTGCGCCGGTCCTCGCACCGAGGAGCTCGTACAGATGTACGGGACATTCAGGAAAGGAAGAGCCTGTCATGAACACCATGGTGGAGCGCGAGCTGGAGCTCACATTCGTACTGTCGAGCGACCGCAGGGTCCCTGTCCCGGCTCGGCTGATCTACCGCACGGACGACCCCTACGCCGTGCACATCACCTTCCACACCGCCTCCGACCACCCCGTCCACTGGACCTTCGCCCGCGAACTGCTGGCGGAAGGGTTGTTCCGCCCGTCCGGGACCGGCGATGTCCGGATCTGGCCCGCCACGCCCGATGACCGCGGCGCGCTCCTGCTGGCGCTCAGCTCTCCGCAGGGTGAAGCGCTGCTGGAGGCGTCCGCGGCAGTGGTGTCCGGGTGGCTGGAGCGGACGCTGCGGCTGGTTCCGCCGGGCGCCGAGTCCGAGCGGCTCGGGATGGACAACGGCCTCGCCGAGCTGTTCGCGTCGTCGGAGGGCGAGAGCCAGTCGGGGTGAATGCGGGGCGGGCGGTCGGTCGGTGACATACGTATGAGTGATGAATTCGATGGAGTGTCCGCCGGGGTCGTCTGTACAGACCCCGCGGCCTCCGTAGTGACTCAGAAGAGTTTCCCGGGGTTCAGGATGGACAGCGGGTCGAACGTCTGCTTGATTCCGCGCTGCATCTCCATGCTCACCGGGCCCAGTTCGCGCGCCAGCCATTCTTTCTTCAGTACACCGACGCCGTGTTCGCCGGTGATCGTGCCGCCGAGTTCCAGGCCGAGGGCCATGATTTCCTCGAACGACTCGCGGGCGCGCCGGGATTCATCGGGATCGTTGTGGTCGAAGCAGACGACGGGGTGGGTGTTGCCGTCGCCCGCGTGCGCGCAGACGCCGATGGTCAGGTCGTACTTCTCCGCGACGGCGGCCGTGCCCTCGATCATCGCGCCGAGCTTCGAGCGCGGTACGCAGACATCGTCGATCATCGTCGCCGTTTTGACGGCCTCCAGCGCGGGGAGCGACATCCGCCGCGCCTGCAGGAGGAGTTCGGACTCGGCCACGGTGTCGGCGGGAACGACCTGGGTGGCGCCCGCCGCCTCGCACAGGGCCCCGACGGCGGCCAGATCGGCTGCGGGGTCGGGCGTGTCGAAGGCGGCGAGGAGCAGCGCCTCGGTGGTGTCCGGGAGCCCCATGTTGCCCATGGCGTTGACGGCCCGGACGGTCGTACGGTCCATGAGTTCGAGGAGCGAGGGAGTGTGACCGCGCTCCATGATCGCGCAGACCGCCTCGCAGGCGGCGGCCGATGAGTCGAACTCGGCGGCCAGCACGAGCTGCGCCGGCGGCTGGGGCCTGAGCGCGAGCACCGCTTTGACGATGATGCCGAGGCTGCCCTCGGAGCCGACGAAGAGCCGGGTGAGGTCGTAGCCCGCGACGCCCTTGGCGGTGCGGCGGCCGGTGGTGAGCAGGCGTCCGTCGGCGAGTACGACGTCCAGGCCCAGTACGTACTCGGCGGTCACTCCGTACTTGACGCAGCACAGGCCGCCGGACGCGGTGCCGATGTTGCCGCCTATGGTGCACATCTCCCAGCTGGAGGGGTCCGGCGGGTAGTACAGACCGTGTTCGTTCACCGCGCGGGACAGGACGGCGTTGATGACGCCCGGCTCCACGACCGCGATCCGGTCGACCGGGCTGATCTCCAGGATCCGGTCCATCTTGATCAGGGACAGCACGATGCAGCCGTCGGAGGCGTTGGCGGCCCCGGACAGGCCGGTGCGGGCGCCCTGCGGGACGACGGGGACGCGCAGCTCGGTCGCGGTGCGCATGATGTGCTGGACCTGCTCGGTGGTGCGCGGCAGGACTACGACGGCGGGGATGCCCGCGGCGCAGAAGCTCGCCATGTCGCGTCCGTACGAGGCGGTGATGTCCGGATCGGTGATCAGGGCCTCGGGCGGCAGACCCGCGCGCAGCCGGTCGACAAGCAGCCGGTCGACGAGTAGCTGGTCGGGCAGCGGCTGGTCGGGCAGGTGAAGATCGTCGTCCATGGTTCCAGCGTCGCACCCGGCGGCCATCGGTGTGAACCCGTCTGCATTCCGCCGCACCAGGCCGAGTGCGTTCTTCGTATTGGCTGATCATTGACGCACAGTGAGCGCCATGAAGGGCATGAAGAGCGAAACCGTGAAGAACGCGGCCATCAGCGCACTGGTCGGCGCGACGCTGGTCGCCGGGGTGATCACGCTCGCGCCCCGCGGCGGCGAGGACGTCACCGAGCCCGCGCCCGGCCCGGCCGCGCGCGGCATGGCCGCGGTGGGCGCGGGAGCCCCCGCCTCACCCGCCGAGCTGACCGCGCTCATCGCGGACCGCGAGCGGTGGCTGCGGGCGCACCCCCGGGACGAGGAGTCGTGGGCGGTGCTGGGCTCCGCGTATACGGAGCGGGGCAGGTGGCTCGCGGACGCGGCGTACTACCCGCGGGCGGAGGCCGCGCTGCGGCGCTCGCTGGCGGTGCTCCCGGCGAGCGCGGGGAACGTCGACGCGCTGGTGGGGCTCGCGGCGCTGGCCAACGCCCGGCAGGACTTCACCGCGGCCCGGTCCTGGGGCGAGAGCGCCCGGAAGCGGAAACCGAAGCGGTGGACGGTGTACCCGGCGCTGATCGACGCGTACCACGGGCTGGGCGACTACCCGGCCGCGGTCAAGGCGCTGGAAACGCTCCAGAAGCTGCGCCCGGGCGCGCAGACGATGGGGCGTACGGCGCAGAGCAACCGGTACCAGGGCTGGCGCGAGGACGCGGCGGCGGCGGCGTACAACGCCGCGGCGGTCGCCGAGACCCCCACGGAGAAGGCAGCGGCGCTGCACCGGATGGGTGAGCTGTCCTGGGAGCGCGGCGAGCCGGCGGAAGCGATGGGGCACTACGACGAAGCGCTGCGGCTCGTACGCGATCACCATCCGTCGCTGGCGGGGCGGGCGCGGGCGCTGGCGGCGCTGGGACGTACGGAGGAGGCGTTCCGCGACTATCAGGCGGCGCTGGGGCGGGCGGCGCTGCCCGAATACGTGCTGGAGGCGGGCGAATTGTACGAGTCGCTGGGGCTGGACGGGGACGCGGCGACGCGGTACGAGCAGCTGCGCGCCAAGGCCGGGACCACCGGTGTGAATGACGCGCTCGTGCTGGGGCTCCTGGAGGCGGACCACGGGGATCCGGGCGAGGCGGTGCGGCTGCTGGAGGCCGAGTGGGCGCGCAAGCACCGGAGCGTGTACGTCGCGGACGCGCTGGGGTGGGCGCTGTACCGGGCGGGCAGAGCGCGGGAAGCGCTGCCGTACGCGAAGCGGGCGATGGACCAGGGGCTGCGGAGCGCGCTGTTCGCGTACCACCGGGGCGAGATCGAGCGATCACTGAAGCAGCTCGGCCCGGCGCGGCGGCACTTGGCGGAGGCGCTGCGCATCAACCCGTACTTCTCACCGCTGCTGGCCCCGGTGGCGGAGGACGCGCTGGAAGCGATCGGGGAACCGCCGGGGGGCGGGCCGAAGAAGGTGGCCGACGAGGAGGTGGCCGACGAGGAGGTGATGCCGGTGGGGGTGGCTGATCCGCCGCCCTTGCCCTCGCCCTTGCCCTCGCCCTCGCCTTCGTCCTTGCCTTCGTCCTTGCCTTCGTCTTCGCCGTCGTCTTCGCCGTCGAGTTCACCGGGGGAGGCGGGTGGCGACTGATACGCCGGGCGTGGGGCGCCCGGCGCGGACCGCCGACGTGCCGGTCAGGCCAGCGTGGCGTAGACGATGAGGTTGTCCACCGGGTGGCCCTCGCTGTCGAAGGCTCCGGAGCAGGTGATCAGACGCAGGTCGCGGTCGTTGGTCGCGCCGTAGACCCTGTCGGTGGGGAACGCGTTCTTCTTGACGATTTCCGTGGCGGTGACGGTGAAGTGGGCGCTCTTGCCCGCCGCGTCGCGTACGACGACGTCCGCGCCCTTGGTGAGCTTGCCGAGGTCCTGGAAGACGGCCTTGCCGAAGCGGGTTTCGTTGTGACCGATGATCACGGCGGCTCCGGGCTCGCCCGGGACGGCTCCGCCGGTGTACCAGCCGGCGGTCATGCCCTTCTCGGCGGGCGGGACCTCGACCGTCTGGTCCGCGTTGAGGCCGAGCCGCATCAGGGAGCTCTTCACGCCGATCGACGGGATGGACACATCGGCGGGTTCGGTGGCATTCGTCGACGCCGGGAGGGACGGGGACGAGGACGAGGACGGGGTGCGCGACGCGGCTCCGGAGGTGGCCGAGTCGGCCGAGTCGGCCGACGTCTCCCCGGCCGCGTCGGCCGAGCAACCCGTCAGGCCGAGGCAACCGATGCTGACAACCGCGGCCAGGGTGCGGGCGGTGCGGGCCCACCGTGCCCGTTGGTGCGTACGCGACATGAACTCTCCAGATTTGCAGGAGTCTTGGGCAAGGGGACGGCGCCGCCCGGAGGCGGCGCCGTTGTGGTTCGGTGCGAGGGGGTGTCAGCCGTTGTTGCGGCGGCGCACCACGAGCGTGGCCGCGCCCGCGACCAGGGCGAGACCGGCGGCCGTTCCGACGAGGGTGACGGTGTTCCCGTTACCGGACCCGCTCTCGGTCGACTCCTCACCGGCGTCGACACCGCCACGCGGCGCTTTCTCGGCGGACTGTCGCTTGTCGGCCTCCATCTTCGCGGCCTGTTCCTTGGAGAGCGGCTCGGGCGTCGCGTCGGCGGGCACCGCGGTGGGTGCCGTGGTGGGCGCCTCGCTGGCCGTTCCGGGGGCGGGAGTGGGAGTGGCGGCGAAGGCGGCCGTGGACGGCACGATCAGCGCGCCGACCGCGACGGTGGCGAGGGCGAGGGCACGCAGGGAAAGGCGGTGAGACATGTGGGGTGGCTCCATTCCAGCTAGGGCCTTGATGGCACTCGTCATGCTGGCGTGAAGTTATGAAGAACCTGTCAGAACGCTGTGGTCTTCGCATCAGCCCCCGAAGCCGCGCCGTCCTCGTCCGTACGCGCACCGATCGGGATCCGCAGGGTGAACACCGAGCCTTCCCCCTTTGTGCTCACCGCATGCACTGTGCCGCCGTGGGCCTCGGCGAGTTTCCGTACGATCGCGAGTCCCAGGCCGCTGCCGCCCATCCGGCGGCTGCGCGACTTCTCCGCGCGCCAGAAGCGGTCGAAGACGTGCGGAAGGTTCTCGGCCGCGATGCCCTCGCCCGTGTCCTCCACGTCGACCACCACCATCCCCACTTCCTCGTACGCGCGCAGGGTGACGCTGCCGCCGGACGGGGTGTGGCGTACGGCGTTGGAAACCAGATTGCCGACCGCCTGCCGCAGCCTGACCGGGTCAGCGCTCAGCTCGGGCAGCTCGAACGCGGAAGCCGGGGCCGCCGTCAGCGTGACCCCCGTCCGCTCGGCCAGGCCCTGGTGCGCCGCCGCGACCTGTGCCAGCAGGTCCTCGATCCGGACCGGTTCGGGATGCAGGCGCAGCGCTCCCGCGTCCGCCTCCGCCAGGTCCTGGAGGTCGTCGATGATGTGCTGCAACTGGACCGCCTCCTCCAGCAGGGAGGAGACGAAGGCGGTGTCCAGGTCGGCGATGCCGTCCTGCGCGCCCTCCAGCCAGCCCCGGATATTGCTCAGCGGGGTGCGCAGTTCGTGGGCGACATCGCTGACCAGCGCCTTGCGCTGGACCTCCATGCGCGCACGGTGCGCCGACATGTCGTTGAAGGCCGCGGCCAGCCGCCCGACCTCGCTGTCCGCCCTGACCGGTACCGGGACGGAGGCGGCGTCGGAGTATCCGCCGTCCTTCATACGCTGCGCCGCGCCGGTGAGCGCGAGCAGCGGGCGTACGACCCGGGTGGCGGCCAGCATGGACGCCCCGACGGTGAGCGCCAGGATGAGCGCCGCGGCGCCCGCGATACGGGCCGTGTTCGCGGGCGACAGGTCGAAGCCGGGGACGGTGGCGGAGTCGGGGTCGCCGATGAACAGCAGCGCGGGCGCGGCGACATAGGAGCTGAGCTGTTCGCGGCGTGCGGTGGAGACGCAGGACGCCACCGCACGGTCGTCCACTTCGTCGCCGAGCTCGGCAGGCGACGGGGTGTCGCTCGGCACGGGCTGTGGGGCGACGGTCGGCGGGAGCGTCGGCCTGAGCCGCGCGGACTCATCGGCCGCCGCGTCGGCCTCTTCTTCTTTGTCCTGTCTGGCCTTCTCGGCGGGCCCGGGATCGTCCCGCAGCCCCGGGGCCCTGGCACCCAGCCGCCAGGAAAGGCCCAGGCTCAGCTTTACGCTCTCCACGTCCTGGCGGTCCAGGCACTCGTTCGCGAGCTTGTTGAGCGCGGTCAGCGCCTTGTCCTCGGTCGCGGTGGGTTCGTCCAGCTCGCCCGTCACGCACTTGGTGGTGGACGCGATGCCTTCGGGGTCGTTGCCCACGAGCTGGATGCTCGGACGCCCACTCGGGCTGTCCACGATGTCCGAGGCGATGCCGTACTCGCGCAGACACTCCACCCCCCGGGCCGCGATCTCCCGCAAGCTGGCTTTTTCCGCCTTCGGCAGCCGGAACGGGCCGACGGCGCGCGGGTCGATGCGGTCCTCGGCGGACTCGGGACTGCCGACGGTCCCGGCAGCCAGGACGGTGTCCGGGGAGAACGGGTCCACGATCGCGGAGACCTGGGGCGGCAGCGGGGGCGGCGAGTCCTGGGTGGCGGAGTCGGCGATCGGCGCCCCCTGCTGGGTGGTCAGGGCGATGCGTCTGCCGGTTTCGCGCGCCAGCTGGCGTACGGTCGCGTCGACTGCGTTCCACTGGGGGTTGGCCGCCGCGTAACCGAGCAGGGTGTTGTAGATCCGGGCGTCGTCGGTGAGGTTCTGGCCCTGCTCCTGCTTGATCGCGCCGGAGGTGGTCTGTACGGCGAGCCACGCGGTCGCGCCCACCGAGCAGGCGGCGACCAGCGCGGAGACGGCGAGCAGCCGGCCGAGGAGGCTTTTGCGGAGCGGCAGCCGCTTGCCCTGTTTGGGCTGCTTGCCGTGCCTGGCCCGCTTGCCCTGCCTGGTCGGCTTGTCCTGCCTGGCAGGCTTGTCCTCTCTCGCCTGCTTGCCCTGCCTAGGACGCGGCACGGGATGCCTTCGGGTCGGTCAGCTTGTAGCCGACGCCGAAGACCGTGAGCAGCCGGGCGGGCCGGTGCGGGGCGGGCTCGATCTTCTTGCGCAGGTTCATGATGTGTACGTCCACGGTGCGGTTGCTGATGTACCGGTCGAAGCCGTGCAGTTGCTCCAGCAGCCGCTGCCGCGTGAAGACCCGGTCGGGCTCGGCGGCCATCGCGGCGAGGATGCGGAACTCGCCGGGCGTGCATTCGACGGGCTCGCCGTCGACGCTCACCTCGTGCCGGTCCGGGTCCACGACGAGCGCGCCCACCGACAGGGTGGACGGCGCCACCGCGTCGTCCGCCACCGAGAGCCGCTGGCGGCGCAGCAGGGTGCGGACGCGCGCCATCAGCTCGCGTGGGCTGTACGGCTTGGTCATGTAGTCGTCGGCGCCCAGGTCGAGGCCGAGCAGCAGATCGTCCTCGGTGGAGCGGGCGGTCAGCATCAGCACCGGCAGCTCACGGGCCTCGGCCCGCAGCACGCGCAGGACGTCCATGCCGTCGGCCCGCGGCATCATCACATCGAGGACGAGCAGGTCGGGAGCGCGGTGCCGGACCGATTCGATGGCCGCGCGGCCGTCGTACACGACAGTGACGGAGTGGCCCTCCCGTTCCAGATAACGGCGGACCAGCTCGGCCTGCTTCTCGTCGTCCTCCGCGACCATGACATTTGCGCACACGCCGTTGATCGTATGCGGGTCCGCGGCCCTATGGGACAGGATCCGTGGGACCGCGGCAACTCGCGGCGAGCGCTACAGGTTTCCGCGCTTCTCCTGCTCGCGCTCGATCGCCTCGAAGAGCGCCTTGAAGTTGCCCTTTCCGAAGCCCATCGAGCCGTGCCGCTCGATCATCTCGAAGAAGACCGTCGGCCGGTCCTGGACCGGCTTGGTGAAGATCTGCAGCAGGTAGCCGTCCTCGTCGCGGTCGACGAGGATCTTCAGCTCGCGCAGCGTCTCGACGGGCACCCGGGTCTCGCCCGCCCACTCGCCGAGCGTGTCGTAGTACGAGTCGGGTGTGTCCAGGAACTGAACTCCCGCCGCGCGCATGGAGCGTACGGTCGCGACGATGTCGTTCGTGGCGAGCGCGATGTGCTGGACACCGGCCCCGCCGTAGAACTCCAGATACTCGTCGATCTGCGACTTCTTCTTCGCGATGGCGGGCTCGTTGATCGGGAACTTCACCTTGAGCGTGCCGTCGGCGACGACCTTGGACATGAGGGCGGAGTACTCGGTGGCGATGTCGTCGCCCACGAACTCCTTCATGTTGGTGAAGCCCATGACCTTGTTGTAGAAGGCCACCCACTCGTTCATCCGGCCGAGCTCGACATTGCCCACGCAGTGGTCGATCGCCTGGAAGGTCCTCCTGGCGGGCGGCTCGACAATCGGGTCGGCGGCGACGAAGCCGGGCAGGTACGGGCCGTCGTAACCGGAGCGGTCCACAAGGGTGTGACGGGTGGCGCCGTACGTGGCGATCGCGGCCAGCACGACCGTGCCGTGCTCGTCCTTGACCTCGTACGGCTCGGCGAGGGTGCGGGCGCCGTGCTCGATGGCGTACGCGTACGCCTTACGGGCGTCCGGCACCTCGATGGCGAGGTCCACGACACCGTCGCCGTGCTCGGCGACATGGGCCGCGAGGAAACGGCCCCAGTCGGTGGCGGGTTTGATCACGGAAGTCAGCACGAAGCGGGCGGCGCCGTTGGTGAGGACGTAACTCGCGGTCTCGCGGCTGCCGGTCTCCGGTCCGGAGTAGGCGACGAGCTTCATGCCGAAGGCGGTGGAGTAGAAGTGCGCGGCCTGTTTGGCGTTGCCCACGGCGAAGACGACCGCGTCCATTCCCTTCACCGGGAAGGGATCGGCCTTACGCGCGGTGGTCGGGGTCTGATCGATGGTCTCAGTCATAGGGCCAGGCTCCCGCCGATCCACAAGGTGCGCAATCGTTGGCGTATGGCCTGGGCAATATGTGCAGCCGGGGCCCACGATGGAGGGGCTATCTGTACAGGATGACCATCGGGAGACGAGCCATGGCGATCGATCATCTGGACGGCCGGCTCATTGTGCTGCTGGCGCGTGAGCCGCGCATCGGTGTACTGGAGGCGTCCCGCCGCCTGGGGGTGGCGCGCGGCACGGTGCAGGCGCGGCTGGACCGGCTGCAGGCCACGGGGGTCATCCGGGGTTTCGGGCCGGATGTGGATCCGGCGGCGCTCGGGTACCCCGTCACGGCTTTCGCGACGCTGGAGATCAAGCAGGGGCAGGGGGCGAACGTGCGGGCGCATTTGGCGAACGTGCCGGAGGTGCTGGAGCTGCACACCACGACCGGGCACGGGGACATGCTGGGGCGGCTGGTCGCCCGCTCCAATGCGGATCTGCAGCGGGTGATCGACCTGGTCGTTGGCATCGAGGGGATCGTGCGGGCGTCCACGGCGATCGTCATGGAGAATCCGGTGCCTTTGCGGATCATTCCGCTGGTGGAGCAGGCGGCGGGGGACAAGGGGGGCTGAGCGTGCGGGTTCGGGTCCGGGTTGCAAAGATAGCGTTGCAAAGAAACCTTTGCAACGCTATCTTTGCACCATGCCCGAACCTGAGCCGGACCACTCCGTCCCGCGCAACTACGTTCCGCTCGACCCGCGTTCCCTGCGCGGCCTGGCCCATCCGCTCCGTATGCGGCTGCTGAGCTCGCTGCGGCACGACGGCTCCGCCACCGCGTCCCAACTGGCCGAAAGGCTGGGCGAGTCCAGCGGCGCCACCAGCTACCACCTGCGCCAGCTCGCCGCGCACGGCTTCGTGGAGGACGACCCCGGGCGGGGCAAGGGCCGCGAGCGCTGGTGGAAGGCGTCAGTGGACAGGACGCGCTTCAACGACTCGCTGCTCACCGACCCCGACCCGGCGGTACGCGGGGCCGCAGACCTGTTTATGCATGAGGTCGCGACCATCCACACCCAGGAGGTCGGCACCTGGCTCGGCACGGCCCGGGAGTGGCCCGAGGAGTGGCGCAGGAGCTCGGACCTCAGCGACTGGACGCTACGGCTGACTTCCGCGCAGGCCTCCGAGCTGAACGAGAAGGTCCATGAACTCATCGAGAGCTACCGGGACGTGAAGCCCGCCGAGGGCGGGGGCCCCGAGACCGAGGCCAAAACGGCTCAGGTCCGGATGCACTTGCACGCCTTCCCGCGCTCCACCGACTGAAGCAGTACCGACTGAAGCAGTGAGGGGACGACAGGACATGCACGCCGACATACATCTCCAGCTGCATGAGCTGCGCGCGGCGGAACTCAGGCGCGAGGCGGCCGAGATCCGCAGTCTGCGCGCCGCGCGTGCCCCGCGCGGGGACCTGCGTACGCAGCTGGGCTGGACGCTGGTCGAGTTGGGCCTGCATCTGATCCGGCAGCCGCCGCCGCGGGCAGCGCCTACCGCGTGAGCTTCCGGGGTCCGATGGCCGGCCCTCTGCCCCTGCCGGGGCCTGACGGGGTCAGCAGGACGGGACCTTGCCGCCCTTCTCCAAGGCCCGAAGCGAGTCCACCGCGCCCTTCAGGGTCGCGACGGGGATCAGCCGCAGCCCCTTGGGGAGCTCGGCCTGCGCGTCGGAGCACTCGTCCTCGGGGACGAGGAAGATGCTCGCCCCGTCGCGTTCGGCGGCCTGTGTCTTCAGGGACACCCCGCCGACCGCGCCGACCTTGCCGTCGGTGGTGATCGTCCCCGTACCGGCGATGGTGCGACCACCGGTGAGGTCGCCGCCCGCGCCGTCGCCGTCGAGCTTGTCCACGATCCCGAGCGAGAAGAGCAGCCCGGCGCTGGGCCCGCCGATATCGGCGAGCTGGAGGGTGACCTTCACCTTCGCCGGGTCTTTGCGGAGGTAGGAGAGCGCGGCCTGGGTGGCGGAGTCCTGGGACTCCCTCATGTCCTGGAGATTGTGCTGCTCGACTTCCCTGTCGGACTTCCCGGCGGGGTAGACGGAGTCGCGGGGCAGGACGGCCCGGTCCGTCCTGAACCATGCGTCGACCACCTGCCCGAGGTCGATGTCGGCGGACGGGCCGGTCGCCATGATGGTCGTCATCAGAAGCTCGCCGTCGGTGGCGCGGTTGGGCGCACCGGCGATGGTGATGACGGGCTTGCCCTGATCGGCCCCGAGGACGTCCGCGGTCGACCCGGGCTGCGCCACGGCGTACGGCAACGGCGCGAACCCGGCGACGAGGAGCAGGGCGGCGACGGGGAGGGCGCAGAGTGCGAGGGCGCGGGGGCGTGTGAGGCTGGAGAGCACGGTGTCAATGTATATGGGGCGGATTGGCATCCAGCGGGGGGTTCTTCGGGGGAGGGGTTCCGCGTGCTGCGGGCCGGGGGTGTTTCCCCCGCCCCGCCCTTTCCCGTACGTAACCGGGGCCGCGCCCCCGGACCCCTGCGGGTGGACTGGTTTGACGCCCCCGCACCCCCGTGCTGCGGCGGCTTCGCCGCGGAGCTGGTACTCGTACCTCTACTGGTACTGGCACTCGTACCTCTACTGGCACTCGTACCTCTACTGCACTCGTACCTCTACTCGTACCTCGCGTCAGCACGCCGAGTGCCGGTGGGCCAGACCCGAAACCCGCACGCCGCGCTAGCGAAGCGCGTCCGCTACCTCGCGCGCCGCGTCCACCACTCTCGGCCCCACCCTCTCCGGCACCGAGTCCGCCAGCATCACCACACCCACGCTCCCCTCCAGCCCCGTCACCCCGACCAGCGGCGCCGCCGCCCCACTCGCCCCCGCCTCCAGTTCGCCGTGAGTGAGCGTGTAACCCGGCTCGCTGCCCGACGCCCCCGCCCCTTGGCGCGCGGCCAGGATCGCCTTGCCCGCAGCGCCCCGGTCCAGCGGATGGCGGAACCCCGCCCGGTACGCGACGTGGTAATCCGTCCACGTCGGCTCCACCACCGCCACCGCGAGCGCCTCCGCGCCGTCGACAAGAGTGAGGTGGGCCGTGGCCCCTATGTCCTCGGCCAGCGAGCGCAGCGCCGGCATCGCCGCCTCCCGCACCAGCGGGTGCACCTGGCGGCCCAGGCGCAGTACGCCCAGGCCCACCCGGGCGCGACCGCCCAGGTCACGGCGGACGAGGGCATGCTGCTCAAGCGTGGCGAGCAGACGGTAGACGACCGTGCGGTTGACGCCGAGTTTGTTGGACAACTCGGTGACGGTCAGCCCGTGGTCGGTGTCGGCGAGCAGTTTGAGGACACGTAGTCCCCTGTCGAGCGTCTGGGAAGTCTCCGCGGTCACGACGCCCCTCTCCTTCGGAGTGGGTGACGGCGGTCCTCCGACGAGAGCTGCGACACCGGTCCCAGCGGCGCGACACACCCAGAGGCCGCCGGCAGCCCTGGCACACCGGCTGCGCTCCGCGGCGGTGTTGCCACGGGGCGTTTCAATGCGGGGACAGTAGCGAGCTGGTCCGCTCAGCGGAAGCCCTCGTCCAGAATCCGGGCGCGCCGCCGGAACGAGCGGCCGATTTCCGCCCGTTCAGGGCGAGTCCACACGGGCGACGCGCGGGACGCCCAGGCGCAGGCAAGCCCGCCCGCCCGCGCCCAAGGCAACAGCACTCCCCCGCGCCGAACCGCACCACACCGCACCGTGGCTCACCGCATTCGCGTAGCCCACTCCTGCACTTTCTTGATCCGCTCCCGGATCTGCCCAGCCGTCGCCTCCGCGCTCGGCGGCCCCCCACACACCCGCCGCAGCTCCGTGTGGATCACCCCGTGCGGCTTGCCGCTCTGATGGACGTACGCCCCGACCATCGTGTTCAGCTGCTTGCGCAGCTCCAGCATCTCCTTGTGCGACATCACGGGCCGCCGCTCCGCGGGCAGCTCCAGCAGATCCGCTTCCTCGTCCGGCTTCTTGCGGCTGTGCGCGATCTGCCGTGCCTGCCGCTTCTGGAGCAGCAGCTGCACCTGGTCGGGTTCGAGCAGCCCCGGAATGCCGAGGTAGTCCTGCTCCTCCGCGCTTCCCGGGTGCGCCTGCATGCCGAACTCGGCCCCGTCGTACAGCACCCGGTCGAAGACCGCGTCGGACTCCAGCGCCTCGAAGGAGAGCATCTCCTGCTCGCCCGTGTCCTCGTCCTGCTCGCGCTCCGCCTCCGCCATCTCCTTCTCGGATTCGGCGTACGGGTCCTCGTCCCCCTCCTTCTTCGGCTTGTCGAGGGCGTGGTCGCGCTCGACCTCCATCTCGTTCGCGAAGGTGAGGAGGTTCGGGATGGTCGGCAGGAAGACGGACGCGGTCTCGCCGCGCCGCCGGGACCGTACGAAACGTCCCACGGCCTGCGCGAAGAACAGCGGCGTCGAAATCGTCGTCGCGTACACGCCCACCGCGAGGCGCGGCACGTCGACGCCCTCGGACACCATGCGGACCGCGACCATCCACCGTTCGTTGTTCTCGCTGAACTCGTCGATGCGCTGGGAGGACGCGGTCTCGTCGGAGAGGACGACGGTCGCCTTCGTGCCGGTGATCTCGCGGATCAGCTTGGCGTAGGCGCGGGCCGACTCCTGGTCGGAGGCGATGACGAGCCCACCGGCGTCCGGTATGCCCTTCCTGACCTCCGTCAGCCGCTTGTCGGCGGCGCGCAGCACGTTCGGCATCCAGTCGCCACGCGGGTCGAGCGCGGTGCGCCAGGCCTGGGAGGTGGCGTCCTTGGTCATCGGCTCGCCGAGGCGGGCGGCGATCTCGTCGCCCGCCTTGGTGCGCCAGCGCATATTGCCGCTGTAGCTCAGAAAGATCACGGGCCGGACGACGCCGTCCGCGAGGGCGTTTCCGTATCCGTACGTATAGTCGGCAGACGAGCGCCGGATGCCGTCGTTCCCCTCTTCGTACGCGACGAAGGGGATCGGGTTGGTGTCGGACCGGAAGGGCGTACCGGTCAGCGTCAGCCGCCGGGTCGCGGGGTCGAAGGCCTCCAGGCAGGCCTCGCCCCAGGACTTGGAGTCACCGGCGTGGTGGATCTCGTCGAGGATGACGAGGGTCTTGCGCTGCTCGCAGCGGTTGCGGTGCAGCATGGGCCGTACGCCGACACCCGCGTACGTCACGGCGATGCCCTGGTACTCCTTGCTCACCGGCCCGGCGCTGTACTCGGGATCGAGCTTGATCCCGATACGCGCGGCCGCGGCGGCCCACTGGTTCTTGAGGTGCTCGGTGGGCGCGACGACGGTGATCTGCTGTACGACGTGGTGGTGCAGCAGCCAGGAGGCGAGGGTGAGCGCGAAGGTGGTCTTGCCTGCGCCGGGGGTGGCGACGGCGAGGAAGTCCCGTGGCTGCTCCTGGAGATACCGCTCCATGGCGCCCTGCTGCCAGGCACGCAGCTTGCCGGCGGTGCCCCAGGGGGCGCGCCCGGGGAAGGCGGGTGAGAGGTGGTGGGAGGCGGTAGTAGTCACGGTCTCCGGTTCAAGGCTCTCGGGGATGTACGGGATACGGGGGCGCGGGGCGTGGGGGCAGACGACAACCGGGCCACCTTATCGGTGGCCCGGTTGCGATACTGCGCGAACGCCGCCGGTTCCGGCCCGAGTGGGATCAGCCTCACATCTCGTGGTCGGTCGGGACTGCGGTCAGTCTGCGAAGCACGGCAGCTGTTCGGCAATCTTGGGTACGTCCAGCTGCCCCTGGCACACGTTCAGTACGAACTGCTCGGCTTCGTCCACGTCGAACGCGGCGATCAAGGGGTGTCCGTTCATGTGCAGGAAGACCCACGTCGCGTACCAGGCGATGCGCTTGTTGCCGTCCACCAGCGCATGGTTGCGAGCCAGCGACTCCATGAGCGCCGCCGCCTTCTGCCAGACGTCCGGGTAGGCGTCCTGGCCGAACACACTCGACTGCGGTCGCGCCAGAGCCGAGTCGAGCAGCCCGTAGTCACGCACCTCGTCGGCCCCGAGCCGCTCAGCGAGCTTGAGCACCTCGGGGAGGGTGAGGTAGTTCATCAGGCGAGCCTCCGGTTGAGCTCCTCGCTCAGCCTCAGCACGTGGTCGGCTGCCTCGTTGAAGAGACGGGAGTGCTCGTTTATGGCGGTCATCACGGCGTCGTGCGCAAAGGACTGCATGCTGCGGCCTTCCGCCTCCGCACGCTTGCGCAGGGCATCCAGCTCTTCCTCGGTGAACCTCAGATTCAGACCAGCCATGACTCGATGGTACCGAGTGGTACCACTTAGTGCTAGCGCTTGGCTTCTCGCAGCCGCGTCCCGACCCACGCCCCCACCAGCGCCACCCCCGCCATCGGCAGAAACACCGCCGCGAACGCCCCCGGATGCGACCCAGCCGCCCCCGCGGCCGTGTGCCCCACACCGACCCCGCCCCCGCCGAGCGCCGCGAACGCCGCGCCGCCCGCCGCCAGCAGCAGTACGTTCGACAGGCCGTCCGAGATCTGAAGGGCGGCCGAGTTCGCGCCCGCCTCCTCGGGCGCCGACAGCTTCAGCAGCAGCACGCTCGTCGAAGCGATCACCATGCCCATGCCGAAACATCCCACACCCCAAGCCACCCCCACGATCCACACCGGTACCCACGCGATGAGCACGCTCGGCGCGGCCGCGATCGCCGCGGCCACCATCACCATGCCCAGCACCATCAGCCGCTCCCGGTGCGGTTCGAAACGCGGCCGGGACTGTACGTACGAACCGAGCGCCCACGTCGCCCCGCCCACTGCCAGCGACAGACCGGCGAGCGTCGGCGACAGCCCCCGCTGGGTGACCAGCATCAGCGGTACAAAGGACTCCGCGGCGATGAAGGACCCGGCCGAGATGCCGCGCAGCAGGATGACGGACGGCAGCCCGCGCACCGCCCGGTACGTCCCCCGCGGCAGCAGCCCCAGCACGGCGGGCACGAGCAGCGCCACACCCGCCGCGGCCGGGACCAGCGAGTACCAGCTCAGGTCCTGGCCCGCGTATTGCAGCAGCCCCGCGCCCAGGGAGATGCCCAGCGCCAGCCGGATCCGCGGCCCGTTGAAGGAGGGCCGCGGCGCGGAGGGGTCCGCGGGTCCGGCGGCGGTCCGCCGTATCGCCGGGAGGGCGAGGGCCAGCGGGAAGACGACGAGGACGGGGATGCCGATGAACACCCAGCGCCAGCCGAGATGTTCGGTGACGGTCCCGGACACGAGCGGCCCCACGACGGACGGGATCACCCAGCTCGCGGCGAACGCGGCCATGATCGCCGGGCGCAGCCTCTCCGGGTAGGCGCGGCTGACGACCACGTACAGCGCGACGATCACCAACCCGCCGCCGAGCCCCTGGACCGCGCGCCCGACGATGAACATCGCCATCGTGCCCGCGGTCCCCGACAGGAGCAGCCCGGCGCCGAAGGCGGAGATCCCGGTGGCGAGCGGCCGGAGAGGCCCGTCCCGGTCGGCCCACTGCCCGGAGAGGACCATGGCGAAGAGGCTGGTGGTGAAGTATGCGGAGAAGGCGAAGGCGTACAGCGGAATGCCGTGCAGCTCCCGCGCCGCGACAGGCATCGCGGTGCCGACGGCGGTCGCTTCGAAGGCGATCAGCAGGACGACGGAGACGATCCCGACACTGAGCGCCCGATGCGACCTGCCGAGGACCCCGCCTTGGTCGTCGTCCGATGCGGACCCGGTGGGGGGCGGCGGCGCGACCTCGGCGGCGCGCGGTTCCAGGGGGGTCATGGCTCCCAGGGTAAGGGGCGTGGGGCCGGTTGAGCCCTGTCTCCGGGAGGGGAGCCACTGGTCCCTTGGTCGTACGACCATGAACGCCGCGCGGCAGTCGCACGCCAGCCTCCGAGCACGTCAACAGCGGCCGACCCCGTAACGCGGGGCGGCCACTGCTGGCGCGTACAGCACGACAGGCCTCAGGGGGCGTATTCAGCCCTCAACCTTGGGCGAGCCCGAGGGCCGCGCAAAGCCCTCTCGGCAACCCGTCGCAACCTGTGCGTTGTAGAGCATTCTCTCCGCGAGATATGCCAAGTCCTGCCGATGACTCAGATCCTGGACGCTCGCCTTGCCCGTCGTCCGAACCAGTACGGACAAATAGGGGCGCGCGATACCCTTCGTATGACTGGACCCTTCCGACGCCGATTTGCACGCCATGAAGACGGCCGCTTCGTTCTTCCAGACCTTCGCCTCGTCTCCGGCTTTGAAGGGCACAGAATCCGAATCGTCAGGTACGCCCTCCATCGCGCGGAGGGCGGCTCTCCAGTCCTCGACCGAGCCGTCCTTGATTTCGGCGGACATGACTGCCGACGCGTCATCGGCGGAGTTCTCGCACGTGAATTTCAAAGATCCAGCTTCAGACGTGTCGGTCCACTCAGACGTGATAGTGGCCCCGGACGGGAACAGCCGCTCCAACGGCTTGACGTCCTCCGACAACACCGACCCGTCGCAGACGTCGAAGTAGTCCAGACCCTTGGGACTGTCTTCCGAACATCCCGCCGTGAAACCGAAGGAGATCAGCACAAGAGCTGCCGCCGACGCCCGCCTGGCGGTGGCGTTCACCGTCACCCCTTGCCTCGTGACTCTCGGTAGTCCTTGATGACTCGGGACGCCAACGCCCCATCAGCTGCTCGGTGAGACTCCAGGGGCCGCCGTGCCCGCGGATCCAGAAATCCGATGGACCATTCGGCGCCGGTAGTTCCTGCCCACTGTAGTCAGGACCATTTGACTTGGAAGTAGGGTCAGACACCTCAGACTTCTCCACGCAAGGCGTGGTCACTTCCAAGTGAGCCTGCCCCTTCCAGCCGAACTTAACGCTCACCTGGAAATCGTCTGGAGTCAGGTAATACGCCGCCTGCTTGTCCTGGCTCGTCGCCCGGAACGTGAAACCCTCACTCTTCCAGTAGCGGTCGAGCAAACCGAGGAAACTTCCTCTGCGCTCAACCGAGACGATCGTCATGACGGAGCGCTTTCGGTCGGCGGTGCAATCGCCCGGCATGGTATCCCGATGGGTCCACTCAACAGGCGGCTTGATCGCCGCGAACGTACCGTCGAGAATTGCATCTGCACGGTCTGCAGCCTCTTGCATATTCATCTTCTGCGTACGCTCCTTGCCACCTTGTTCTTGCTGCGAACCCCCCTGAGCACCACAGCCTGACAGCATCAACACGAGTCCCGCAATTGAAGCAATTCGCGCCTTCATCGCCGCGCCTCCGGAATCATTTTTCCAGGCTCGCCGGCGACGATCGCGGCGATGTTGTCAGATGAAATCTGGTCCTTCTCAGGGTTGAAGTAGTTCGAATGCGCTTCGGCACCCACTGTACTATCCCAGACATTGGGGAACTCCACGTCAACCACCTCGGGGCCAGGCTCGGTCCGGAACCTATTGGCACCGAACGCCTCGCTTGCGGGATCTCTTCCGAAATAGACGTCGTCGCCCCCCGGGTCCGCCGCACCCGATGCCCCCCAGCCCAGTAGGCCGCCGACCGCCGCACCTCCGACCACCCCGACTGGTCCCAAAGGTGCGCCGGCGACTGCCCCTGCCCCCGCACCGCCCAGGATCACACCGGCCTCCGGCTTGGACGGAAGCTTGGTGACCCGGTCATTGTCCGCGGCACCGACGAAGACATGCTGCTTGCCCACGCCGAGGTCTTCGGCACGGTCCACGCCGACGCCCGGGCTGCCCACCAGGATGATGTCGTCGGCACCGGGAATGCCCCCGGGTTGCTGAGTGGCCTGCCCGACCGTGAGGGAGCCGTACGAATGACCGATCGCCGTCATGTGAGGGTCGGCGTTGTCGTTCGTGGCCAGCAGTCCGCTCATGAAGCTGTTGTAGGCCGGGGCACCTCGCTTTGCGTCACTGTCGCTCATGACGTCGACGTCCTGCGGAGCGTCGTAACCCAGCCATACGATCGAGGCGCTGGACGGATCGATATCCCGGGCGCCGGAGGCGGTGTCAAAGGCGCGTTTCATGGTTCCCGTCGCGAATTCACCATTGAGTTTCGTACCCAGTCCGGGGACGTACGCGGAGACATTCCTGGAAGTATCGGGATTTCCGTACGCGACGATCGCACGCCCATTGCCCTGGTCGCCGATGCCCAACAGGAACATCGGGGGTTCGGCGGGGCCCGAAATCATTTGCTGCTGGATGCCCCGCAGACCGGCCAGTTTGGTTTGGGACGCCTCATCGCCCTGTTCACTCAGCTTGCCCATGAGCTGCGGTAGGTAGCCTCGATTGGCTTCGTCACGCGCCACAGCCGGGATGCCGTCCAGGTTGCCAACGGTGTCCGGGTAGACCGCCAGATACGCGATCCGCTCCTCTTCAGTGAGCCCGTCCCACCACGCCTTGCGCTCCGCCGGAGACCCACCCGTCGGGATGTCGTCCTTGAGGACGTCGTCCGCCGCTCCATGAACGGCCTTCGCGTCACCACTGACATCGGCCCAGGTGCTCTCGGTGACTTCCAGACCCTGTTCCGCCTTGAGTCTGCGCACGGCGGCGGCGTACTCGGCGTCAATCTCACCCGCCTCGGTGAGAGCGCTCGCGATGTCGTCGGCGATGTCCTGCGCCTTCGCGGCGTTCGGGTTGGGGTTGGGGTTGATCATCGCGACCGAGCCCTTGATCGCGGACCCGAAGAAACTGTCGGAACCCGTGGCCGTGTTGCCCTGGGGCTGTTGGCCGTCGATCGGCTCGCCCGCCGCCGGATAACTCACCGAACCGTCGTCGTGCACTGTGAATTTGTAGTGGTCGGCTTGGGCCAGCGCTATGAGGAGACGGCGTTGGGGGGCAGCCATTTCCTGAGCCAGACCGCTGAGCGAGGCCTGGAGCAACCCGCATTCGGTGTGGATGTAATGAAAGTTACGGCTGAGCCGCCCCAAGCGGTACACAGCGGACATGGCCGCCATACCGTCCTGAGTGTCGATCAGCTTGGCCACAACCTCGTGGTCGACTCTTTTACGAGACGTGTACGCACGGTTGCTGACATCGGCCCAGCCCTTCGAGGCCTCGACGAACTCCGTCAGCTTCAGATCCTTCAGCTCCTGCAAGGACACCATCGCCGTCACCGCCCGCCCTTGTCCCGCGCTTCAATGGGCACCGACTGGACGAACTTCCCGGCCACGTACTTCTCGAACTCCCCCTGGTCCTTGGCCACCAGACGCAACGGCGCCTCCAGGTTTCCGCACTCGTCCCGGACCGTCTTCAGCCGTTGCTGCCAGGAGTAGAGAACGGCGCTGAGCGCCGCGCTGGTCGCCAGACCCTCGGTACCGGCGGAGAGACCGGCATGCCCTTCCTCAAGGTGGGTCATACCAGTGCTGGTGTCCGTCTTCAGCTCCCCGGCGACCGTTGCTCCATGCGTCCACGGGCGCTCAGTGTGCTGGAGGTCTCTGTCGCCGGCACCATGACCCCCGCCGGCTTCCGGGGCACCCCGGCGAGGGTCATGGAATCCCCTGCGGAAACGGAAGTCGCCGACGGACTCGCCGCCGACTGCTGCCCTTCCAACTCGACCAGCTGCTGCAGACTTTGTGGTTACGTCTCGCTCGTCACGACCGTCTCCCCCCGGTTTCATGGCGTTCGTACGGTTCTTACGGTTTGTGCACCAGTGCTGTCGCGCGCGGGGAAACGCTATCGGAGAGGTCACCACCATGCGCAAGTGCAATGTGGAATCCCGGGCCATGCATCACGGCCGGCGGTAGCACGGTGCAGCCCACACCCGCAAGAGTCACCAGGCTCACGGGAGGCGCGAGTCAGCCCACGCTACGGCGTTGGCGACGGTGATCTGGTGGGCTCTGATGTCCCGCCAGACCTTCGCCTCGTCTCCGCATTTGAAGGTCATCGGCGGAGTTCTCGCACGCGAATTTCAACGATCCGGCTTGAGACTTGTCGGTCCGGAGATCAGCACAACAACTGGTGCCGAAGCCCGTCTGGGGTGCAGCGTCATTCCTTGCCTCGCCGCTCTCGGAAGTTCTGCTGACGTTTCAGAGGTCAGCTACCGAGAATCAGTGGTTCCCAGGCCGTCACACCGCACCCGCGCCCGGTCCAGCCCGGTGAGAATCGTCTCCACCGTCTCCTGCGAGGTCTGCATGGAGGAGTCCAGCCAGAGCCCGATGCGCGGTGTCTCCTCCCGCAGCACCCGGTCCAGCGCCTCGACGCTCCACCCCGCCCCGTAGCCGCTCTTGGCCCGCCCCGCCTCCCGGGCGGCGACGACCTGTGGGTTCGGGGCGAGGACGACGACGTACAGCGGACGGGTCCGTACGAGACGGACGTACGATCCTAGCTCGGGGCCGATGACGACATCCTGCAGGACGCACGTCCAGCCCTCGGCCGCGTACGCGTCGGCGGTCATCGCGGACAGCCGGTAGCGCAACCGCAGCTGCGCGACTGCGTCCTCGTCCGCGCCGGACACCATCTCAGCGCGCCCGGACACAATCATGCGCCGGAAGACATCGCCCCGGAGATGCACGGCCCGGGGCAGACGCTCGGCAAGGGCCTGTGCGACGGTGGACTTCCCGGAAGCCATGACACCGGTGATAAGAACGACGGCGGAGTCCAGCGCTTCGATCATGAATGGACCGTACCGGGGCGGCCGCTACGGGGGCGACCGCGTACGAAGGCCCCTTCCTCTCGCCGGCATCGCGGACCTCCGACTCGATCAGGAAGGCGTAGCCGTCGTGGGGATCGTGCCGCCGCCTGTCGGTCCCCGTCCGCCTGGCCCTCCTCGGCGCGATCGCCTACCCCTGGCCCATTACCCTCGCCCTCAAGATCGCGACCAAGAGCTGACCACCCTCCGGACACACTCGGCTACCTGAGTAGGCTCCTCATACTTCAGACCGGGCCGGGGGATCCGCAGATGGCACCACCACAGACGGAACGACCGCGCGTGAACATTCCGCGCCAGATCGGCTCGTACTACCTGATCACCCGCCTCGACCCGGCCAGACCCGGCTTCCCTCCCGTACCCGAGCACCGGTTCATCGCACGCAGCGCGGATGGCGACCGTACGGTGTTGATCAGTGCGCCACTCGAAGCCACCGACCCCGGACGCTTCCTCGTCGAGGCCGACGCTGCCCGCCGTCCGCTGGGCCCCTGGTTCTGCCCGGTCGCCGAAGTCTCGTCATCCCCCACGGCGCCCTGGTACGCGTCCCCCTACCTGCCCGCCCTCCCGCTCCCCGTAGCCCTGGCCGTCCACGGCTCCCCGCTGCCCGAGCGCACCGTACGCGCCCTGGGCGCTGCCCTGGCCGAATCCCTTGCGGGCGCACACGCCGCAGGCGTCACGCACGCGGGCCTGTCCCCCGCAGCGGTCCTCCTCGCCGGTGATGGCCCGCGCCTGACATGCTTCGGCGCGGTACGCGCGGCGGCCCCGGACGGCGAGCAGCGCACCGGCCTTCCGGGCCTGGAGCCGGGCAGCCTGGCCCCGGAACAGGCGACGGGCGGCCGCCCCCGCCCGCCGGGCGACATCTACGGACTGGGCGCGATCCTGGCGTACGCGGCCACCGGCCACACGGTCCCGGAACGCTCGGAACTCCCCGCCTCCCTAGGCTCGTTGATCGCGGCGTGCCTGACCAGGGACCCGGTGGGCCGCCCCACGGCACTCGAGGCCCTGCACGCCCTCACCCCGTCGTCGCCCGCCCCCACGGCCACGGCGCTCGACTCCACCGCATCCCTCCTCACGCCGGGCTGGTTGCCGGGCCGGGTGGTGGCGGCGGTGGCCCGCCAGTCCGCGGAAGTGCTCGCGGCGGACCTCCACATTCCGCTCTCTCCCAGGACCTGACCGGTGCTCTCTCCCCTGACCCATGACGACCCCATCCAGATCGCCGCGTACCGACTGACGGCCCGACTGGGCAGCGGCGGCATGGGCACGGTGTACCTGGCGCGCTCGACCGGCGGCCGTACGGTGGCCCTCAAGACCATGCACTCCGGAATCGCATCGGATCCGGCCTCCCGCACCCGCTTCCGCCTGGAAACCGATGCGGCCCGCATCATCGGCGGCCACCACGGCGCGACGGTCGTCGACGCGGACCCGTTCGCCGAAACCCCCTGGCTCGCTACGGAGTACGTCCTGGGCCCGCCCCTCGACCATGCGGTCTCGCTCGCCGGTCCTCTCCCCGAGACCTCGGTACGCGCGCTCGGCGCGGCCCTGGCCGGGGCGCTCTCCCAGCTCCACGCCTCCGAGGTCGTCCACCGTGACCTCAAACCCTCGAACGTCATGGTCACGGCGTACGGCCCCAAAATCATCGACTTCGGCATCGCCCGCGCCGCCGGGGACGACCGCCTCACCCGTACGGGAGCAGCGGCGGGCACCCCCGCCTTCATGTCCCCCGAACAGGCCACAGGCCAGGAACACACCCCGGCGGGCGACGTGTTCGCCCTCGCGGGGGTCCTCACCTACGCCGCCACGGGCCACGGTCCCTTCGGCTCGGGCCGGCCCGCCGACCTGCTCTACCGCGTCCGCTACGCGGACCCGGACCTCACGGGCGTCCCCGATGCCCTGGTCCCGATCCTGACCCGCTGCCTGTCCAAAGACCCGACCCAGCGCCCCACCACCAACGAGCTTGCCGCACAACTCCACGGTGGCCACGGCCAATTCGCCGACCATCTCCCCGAAGTCCTTCTCGCGGAAATCGCCCGCCGCGCAACGGAGCCCTGGCAGCACCAGCCGTACCGCCTCCCGGCCCCGGCGCACGTCACCACCGCCGACACCACACCCCAAACCCCAGCCCCGTCCCGCCGCAAGCTCCTGAAAGTGGCGGGAAGCTCGATTCTCGGCGTGGCCGCGGCGGGGGTGGGCACCTGGGCGTGGCTCGGCCCCGGCGGCAAAGGCCCGAAGCCGGATGCCAATGCCGCGGACCAGTCCGCGAGCGTGTCCGCTGACCCCAAGCCCGACTATGTATGGCAGATTCAAGTCGGCCGGCCGAGCGACCTCGATCTGTTTCCGGCGTCAGCTTCCGTCCCCTTTCCGGTCGGTGATCAGGTGGTCTTGGCCATCGGCAACGGCTTCGCCGGAATCGAAGCGGCCACGGGCGCCGCGAAGTGGACCAGCGGCGAGCTTGAGGACAACTGGGCCGTCACCTCCGACGGCGCACAGGTCTATCGAATCGGCGAGTTGGAAGAATCCGTCGGCCAGGCGGGCAAAGTCTGGCCGCTGCTCATCGAGTCTCTGGACCTCACCACCGGCAAGGCGAGTAAGCGTCTGCCCCTCATCCAGGAATTCAATGGGGTGATTTTCGAGAACCAGCTGATCTGCACGAGCGGCGGAGTGATCTACATCGCCGCCGGTAAGGGCCGCGACAAGGAGTGGCCCGGCTTCGACAGCTTCCAGCCCTGGTCTCTTGCCGCCATCGATATCCGTACGGGCAAGACGCTCTGGAATCACGCCCTGCCGCGCCGGCCCGACAAGTCCGATCGGCTCCACTTCCTCGCCGGGCAGGTCGTGGGCAACCGGCTGATCCTCCTCCAGGAGACCAATGACGGCCGGGTACAGGTGGTCGCCCACAACCGCCTTACCGGGGCAGCCCTTTGGAGCAAGCCGGTCGGTGCCCAACCGGAGCAGGTACGGGAGCGGCTGACGACGGACGACCGGCACGTCTATCTGGGCACAGGCCCGCTGCGCGCACTGCGTCTGACCGACGGCGGCGAGGCCTGGAGTCTGGCCAAGCCCCGCGCCGGAACTGTGTACGGGCCACCGGCGGTCAAGAACGGACTGGTATACGCCGTGCAGAAGGGCCTCGGCGTTGTCGCCGTCAACGCCATGAGCGGAACGGTCCGGTGGGAGGAGAAGGGCGGCGAGGGTGCCCGGGCGGATCTCACCGAGCGTCCCGTCGTCGGTACCAAGTTCGTGTACAGCAAGGGACCTTCGGGTCTTCGGGCGATCGACATGTCCTCGCGGACGACCGCGAAGACCTACCAGACCGTCGGCACACGATTCTTCGGCCACGAGAGCGCCAATGTCGTGATCGCGTACGGCAATCGCTTCCTCGCCGCGTTCCCCCTCCAGTAGCTCCAGTAGCTCCAGTAGAAGGTCTCCCCACGATGAACCCGCTCGGCACCGGCGACCCACTCCGACTCGGCCCGTACCGCCTCCTGGGCGTGCTCGGCGAAGGTGGGATGGGCAAGGTCTACTTCGCTCAGGATGGCTCCCGCCGCCCCGCCGCCGTGAAGGTACTGCGCCCCGAACTGGCCCACGACCAGCATCTCGCCCAGCGCTTCCTACGCGAGGCACAGATGGCGAAGGCCGTCACGAGCAAGGGAGTCGCACAGGTCCTGGGCTCGCAGATGGAGGGCGGGCGCCCGTGGATCGCCACCGAGTTCCTGGCGGGTCCGACCCTTGACGAGGCGATTCGTACCTACGGGGCGATGGACGATCCGACCGTACGCGCCCTCGCCTCCGCCCTCGCCCGTACGCTCCACGACATTCACACGGCCGGGCTGATCCATCGCGACCTCAAGCCCGCCAACATCGTGCTGACGTCATCCGGCCCGCGCATCATCGACTTCGGCATCGCCCGCCCCGAGCACGGCTTGACCCTCACCACCACGGGCCAGATCCCGGTCACGCCCGGCTACGGCGCACCCGAGCAGGTCCTCGGGCAGCGTGTCGGGCCGCCCGCCGATATCTTCTCCCTCGGAGCCGTCCTCGGGTACGCGGCGAGCGGTCGGCGCGCTTTCGACGCGGGCCATGTCGCGGCCGTGCAGTACGAAGTTGTGCACGGTGAACCCGACTTGGCCCATGTCCCGCTCGCCCTGCAGCAGTTGATCGCGCCCTGCCTGGCGAAGGACGCGGCGCTGCGACCGGTAGCCACGCAGATCACCACGGCTTTCGCGCCGCCGAAGGGCGCCGACCGTGTCTGGCGGCACGCCGGCCCGCTGGCCGACGACATCAAGTCGCGCGAAACGGGCGCCGCCCTGGTCACGGCCGTAGACGGCCCCCGAACGGTCTCCCGCCGCCACCTGTCGTACATCCTCGCGGCGGGCGGCACAGTCCTCGCGGCAGGTGGCGGAACAGCGGCCTGGTGGCTGCGCCGCGACCCCGGAAGTTCCCGGACCGGTGCGGAGGTCAAGAAGAAGACGGGCCCCTTCGAATTCCCGGCGGCCGTGGCGACACCGGAGGCGCCCCTGCTCGACCCGAACAAGGGCGAGATCACCTTCGGTATCGACGCGCCACCCATCAAGCCCCTGTGGGGACCCTTGAACATCACCGCCGACAACTCGCCTCCGCCCAAACCGGTACGGGATGTCATTGTCTTCGGCGCCAGGGAGGGCGGCATCGCCGCCCACAGCGTCATCGATGGCAAGCTGCGCTGGACAGCCCCCGACGTGGACACCGCCGCCCGGTACATCTCCGTGTCCGACCAGCTGCTCGCGGCCGTCGGCCCTGGCGGCAAGCTGCTCACCTTCGTCGCCTCCACCGGGGAACGGAAGTGGACCGCCGCGGCCCAGGCCAGCTGCGTACTCGCCTCGGACGACAAGGCGGTGTACGTCGTCACCCGGGACGGCCGACTGCGTTCCATCGGCCGCTCGGACGCCCGCATCCGCTGGACGGTGCCAAGTCCGGTCAACCTCCTGACCGGGGCGCGCCCCCGCGCCAGGGCCGCCCAGAGCCGCCTGCTGCTGGCCGTGTCGGGCGGGCACGTCGTGGCATTCGACACGCGAGACGGACGGAAGGTGTGGCAGGTCTCCTCCGGGCAGACGTACCCATACCCTCCTCAAGTGCTGGGCAAGAACTGCTACTTCGGTGGCCGGGACCTCCACGCACGCCGGATCTCCGACGGCAAGGAGATCTGGACGACGAAGGCCCACAAGAACGATGACGGCATCCGGGAGAGCTGGGCCGATCCGACCCTGACCGGTGACTCGGCCTTCGCCATGCGCGGACGATGGGCACAGCGCGCCCGGCTGACGGACGGCACCACGATGTGGAAACAGTCGTCCCTCGGAATGGCGGACAGTCCTGTCCTGGTCCAGGGCAGCTGCCTCTGGATTCTGACCATCCACCCCGAAGTGAAGGCCATCGAGCCGGAGGAGGGCAGGCCCCTCATCTCGTACACCCCGCGCGGCAAGGTCACGGGCTTCACCGCCGACGGAAACCGCGTCTTCGTTACGACCAAGGGCTGGCTTACGGCGCTGCCAGTGTTCTGACGCCGCCATACACCTCGCCCGTCGGCGGTGTGGTGTGGTGCATGTTCGGGTTGAACTCAGCTGTCAAGGCTGACCCGGTCCGGGAGGGCCCGGGGGGTAAGCCGTGTTCGGGCTCTGGCCGGTCGGCGGTGGGCCGTAGGCCGGGTATTGCGGCTGCTGCTGATACGCATTGGGCGAGAAGACCGGCGCCGACGGGGCTGCCGCGTTACGACGCCGGGAGCGGACGACCGGGATGGCGACCGCGGCACCGAGGAGAGCCGCCGCCCCCACACCCAGAGCGATCCAGAGGCCTGGGCTGCTGTCATCGTCGGACTTGGGGGCCGCAGCCGCAGGCTTTTCGTCCTTCTCGGTGCTTCCCGTGGGCTTGGAAACCTCCGGGGAGGGCGACTTGGGGGCAGCTGCCGCGAGGTCGGGGAGAGGGTACTCGTCCGCGGGGCCCGGGTCGCCCGGTGTCTTCAGAGCGATACGAGGGCGGACCATGCCGTAGCCGATGACGTCATTGCGCTTGGCGCCACTCGTAGGCCCGCCGGCGGTGTTGAGCATGACGCGCAGGACCTGATTGTTGGTCCAGTCCGGATGCTGTGACCAGATCAGAGCGGCCGAAGCGGATACCAGCGCGGTCGAGTCACTCGTGCCATGGCCCTTGCAGTACCCGGTCTTTCCGGTGCATCCGGTGACGATGTCTTCTCCGGGGGCGGCCAGGTCCACCTCTGGTCCGCGCTGCGACTCCTCGGTGCCGTTGATCTTCTTGTCGACGGCTGCGACACCGACCACACCGGGCGCTGCCGCCGGATATTCAACGAGCGATCCTGGGCCGCTGTTACCGACCGCGGCGAAGATCAGTTTCCCCTTTCCGAGGGCGTACTTCACGGCTTCCGTAGTTTCCTGATCCCTGGCTGGGCTACCAAGGGAGATGCTGATGACCTTGGCGTCGGAGTCCGCCGCGTAGCGGATCGCCTCGTTGATAGCTTTACCACCCGCTGCGCTTCCTCCCAGCGTCCTCAGTGGAAGGATCTTGGCTCCGGGAGCGAGCCCGAAGGCTCCGTCGCCCCCCGGTCCCGCTCCCGTGCCGGCGATCAGGGATGCCATGCCCGTGCCGTGTTTGCCGATGTCGTCGCGCTCGTCGCCGGCCGCGTCGGTGAAGTCCTTGCCCGGAAGTACCTGCCCGGCAAGCTCAGGCACGGACCCGACGCCTGTGTCGACGACCGCCACAGTGACGCCCTTGCCTGTGCTGGTCTTCCACATCTCCTCAGCGCGCATGACGTCAAGGTGCCATTGCAGCGATCGTATGGTTTCGGCATGCGCCGGAGTTGCTGCGATGACCACCAGCAGCAATCCCGCTGCGCCCGATACGACCTTGTTGTATCGAGCAATTCGATTGCTGCTGGGGTGCATCTGCTTCCTTCTGGGCCGAATCCGTACGAGATCAGTCGATCACCGGCGGCACAATATGCCGACGGCTCTGCTGCCAGGTCTCTTCATCTTCCGTCAGGTAGTCCGGGCGCTCGCCATTCTGTTCGTCCTGCCGAGAGTTGACGCCGCGCCGTCCTGGGGAGCCCGCCCCGGCTCGGCCCGCGCCGGCACCCGGGTTCGCGCCTCGGACGAGTCCCGAGCCACCCGGTGTAAAGGGCCGCGCACCGCTCTGCCCGGACTGCTGCGGCCGACCGCCGACCATGCCGCCCGCCTCGGACGCCAGACGACGGCCACCGGAGATACCACTCTGCCCCGCACCGCCCATGGGGCCGCCGCCAGGCATGCCGGCCATGCCCCGGCCCATCGTCCCACGGGCACCCGCACCCGCTTCGCTGCCGATCACCATGCCACGCGGAAGGCCACCCGCGGGACGACCTGTGTTCGGCGTGACAGGACGGCCCCCAACGATGCCGGATTCCCGGGGCATCCTTGAGCCTGCCTGTCCGGGCGGCGCAGTGCCCGGAGCACCCGGAAGTGTCCTTCCACCCGGCCCACCCGCGGTGGGCACAACGGCGTTCTTGCCACTGAACGTTGGCGGGATCGTCCCCGGCAGCACGGTGTTCGGAGCGTCCGGCCCGCCGGGTGGAGGAACTGTGGTGGGGGCAGGGGGAATCTGGGTCTGCGGCGGCAGAGTGCCCACGCTGTCGGTTTCCAGCTGCACTGGCTGTTCCGCCACTGGCCGTTCGGTCACCGGCCGTTCCGCCACTGGCTGTTCCCCCACTGGCCGTTCGGTCACCGCTACTTCCCGGGGAGTCGTCGTCGAGGTTTCGCGGCCCTCAACCACCCTTTGAGGAGAGGAAGACCGCGAATCATCTGATGCGACGCGCTGCACACTCGATTCAGTGCCCGCCGATCGACTCAAGTCACCCGCCGAATCCAGCTGCCTGCCCGGTACGAACTCGCCCGGCGGCGGCGGAAACGTCGGCGGCTCTGCCGCGCTGATCAGAAAAGTCGAGAAAGAGTACGACTGCGCAAGCTTGTTCATCTGCTGAACGGCCTGCGCGTGATCCTCGGTCAGCTTGGCCCGTGCCTCGCTGCCGATCTTCTGGGAGTCCGGATCGTTGTGGTACTGCCGAGAGGCGTCGAGGTTCCCCTGAGCCGTGACGTCCTTCTTCGGCAGGTTCTGCTTGACCTCTGTGAGCGTCTGGGCCGCATTGCCCAGCCAGGTTCCGCCGACGGCGCTGTAAGTTCCCAGCTGAAGCGTCGCCTTCCAAGCACCCTCCCCCCAGGTCTCCATGGCCTTGCCGGCTTCGCCTTCCCAGGGGACGCTCGTTATGTAGGCCTTGAGGTCCTCACCGATCTCGTTGATCGTCTTGGAAGCGTCGGTCAGCTGGCTCGCCAGGGTTTTGAGGGTCTCGGGGTTCGCCGCAGCGACCATCGTGAGCATCTCTTCGTGCGTCTTCGACTCGAAGTCCGTGGTCCCGAACAAGCCGCCGAACAGGCCCAGCGGGAAAAAGCCTCCGCCACCCGAACTCGGTTCAGCCATGACGCTGCCCCACCCTTCCCCGTGTTTTCGTTACCGCCGACATCAGCCCGTGCCGCCGGTCGTGTCGCCCGATGCCCCGTCTTGCCCCGACTTCCCGTCCTGGGCCGGCTGCTCCGCCTCGCGCCGTTCCCGCTCACGCTGGTCTTTGTACTCATGAGCATCATCGCTGATACGACGCATCCGTTGCTTGATGTCGTCGTCGATGTTCTCGTAGCCCTTCTTCGAAGCAAGGACGGCGATGCTCAGGCCTTCGATCTGACCGGCCAGGCCCGAGGAAAGGTTCTGCAGCTCGAGGTGGACCTTCTTATAGATCCCATAGAGCGCTTTGGCCTCGCTGAAGCCGTGGCCGAGATCGCCCTCCGGAACCTCGCCCTCGGCCATCTTGGCCGGCGCCGCCGGTGAACCCTCGAGTTTGATCAACAGCTTGTCGACTCGGTCCTTGAAGTCCTTCAGGGCCAGGGCGTCGACATCCAGATCCTTGCGACCGCTTCCCCCACCCGTCGTCGGCATCGGTGGGCCGTATACCGGCCGCCCCGTCCCGTCGTCCTCTGCCACGAACGCCTCCCCGTTTACATACGTCTACAGGGATCACTGTACCGAGCCACAACGACAGAGCGCACCCCGGGATTGCACGTGCAATGAGGGTCACACCGTCACGAGTTGGGAACAGCCACCGCCGCCTGAGGCCTTATCGGGAGGCGGTTGACCGGGCGGCCCGTCGCCGCCCGTACCGCCGCGGCCACCGCCGCCGGGGAAGTCACCACCGGGATCGCGCTCGCCGCCTTCGCGCCGAAGGGCGCCACGACGTCCCGTTCCTCCACCAGTTTCACGATGCGAATGTCCGGTGCGTCCAGAGACGTCGGAAGCGCGTAGCCCGTCAGGTCCGGGTGGCGGACCAAGCCGCGGGCCGTGCGGAGGTTTTCTGTCAGGGCCGTGCCGATGCCCTGGGTGATGCCCGCCTCGATACGCGTCGCCAGCTGCGCCGGGTTCAGGACGCGGCCCACATCCTGGGCCACCGCCATTTCCACCACCCGGATCGCGCCCAGTTCGATGTCCACGTCCACCACCGCGCGGACCGCGCAGAACGCCAGACCCACGAAAGCGTCCCCCTGGCCCGACTCGTCCAGTGGCTCCGTCGGGTGCGGGCGGCACTGGGCCGTCGCCCACAGTTCCTTGCCGTCCATCGCCTCCATCACAGTCGTGGACAGCACGCCGTCGTACGACGTGATCTTGCCGTCCGTGATCTGGAGCAGCTCCGTCGACATACCGAACTTATGGGCCAGCGGCTGGAGCAGTTGCGTACGGACCATCTTCGCGGCCCTCTCGACCGCGCCGCCCGAGACCCACGTGTGCCGGCCGTGCGCCGCCGGGCCCGCCGGGGGCTGGTCCGTGTCGACCGATGCCACGTGGACCTCTTCCAGGCCCAGCGTCTCCTGCACGATCTGGCGGGCCAGCGTGGCGAAGCCCTGGCCCGTCTCCACCGCCGCGCAGATCACCGTCGCGACACCGTCGTGGACCTTGACCGTCGCCGTCGAGACTTCGTCGGCGCCTTCCGCCCCCAGCATGTGGACCATGCCCAGCGCGTAGCCGACCCCGCGGCGGATCGCTCCCGGTTCGCCCGCGCCCTCCGGGCCGCCCGGCAGCAGCCAGTCGTCCTCGGGCGTGTCCATGGGAAGGGACGGCAGCGGGAAGTCCCGCACCGCGAGCAGCAGTTCCGCTACCGGTGCCGGGCAGGTGACCGTCTGGCCGGTGGGGAGGATGTCACCCGTCGCCAGTACGTTGCGCAGCCGCAGCTCCGTGGGGTCGATGCCCAGTTTCGCCGACAGCTTGTCCATCTGCGCCTCGTACGCGGCGCAGACCTGCATCGCCCCCTCGCCGCGCACATGGCCCGACGGCGGGTTGTTCGTACGGACCGCCCAGCCCTCGATGAAGGCGTGCGGGACCACGTACGGGCCGCAGGCGAAAGCGACCGCCGCCGCCAGCGACTCCGACGACGCGTCGGCGTACGCGCCCGAGTCCAGCAGCAGTTGCGCCTCGACCTTCACCAAGCGGCCCTCCGCGTCCGCGTGGTGGCGGTAGCGCAGCAGCGTCGGGTGGCGGTGGGCATGGCCGAGGAAGGACTCCTCGCGGGTCGCCGTCAGCTTGACCGGGCAGCCCGTCTTCAGTGCCAGCAGGCCCAGGGGCAGCTGGAAGCCGGGGTCCTCGCGGTCGCCCGTCGCGCCCGGGACGCCCGTGACAACGACCTTCACGCGGTCCTGCTCCAGGCCGAAGCAGGCCGCCGCCAGGTCGCGGTCCGTGTGCGGGTCGGTCGATGCGACGTACAGCTCCACGCCGCCGTCCGGGCGCGGGACCGCGAGACCGGCCTCGGCGCCGATGGGGGCGGGGTCCTGGCGGCCGATGCGGTAGAGGCCCTCGACAATCACCTCGCCCGCCACGTCCGGGTCGCCGTAGCGCAGCGGGATGTGGCGGATCAGGTTGCCGTCGGGGTGCAGCGGCTCGGCGGCGAAGGCCTTCTCCGGGTCGGTGACCGGCTCCAGCACCTCGTACTCGACGCCGATGGCCGCCGCCGCGAGACGGGCCGTGTCGGGGTGGTCCGCCGCCACCGCCGCGATCGCCTCGCCGTGGTGGCGGACGAGGTCGGAGGCGAAAACGGGACGGTCGACGACCTGCCTGCCGTACGACGTGTCACCGGGAATGTCTTCGTGCGTGACCACCGCTCGTACGCCCGGCATGTCCAGCGCCGCCGACGTGTCGATCGAGGTGATACGGGCGTGCGGATGCGGAGAGCGCAGGATCGCCGCCCACAGCAGGCCCTCGGCCCACAGGTCCGCCGCGTACGGAAAGGTGCCCTCCGTCTTGGCGGCGGCGTCGGCCGACGGTAGGGAGGAGCCGATGCCGTGCGCGGGCCGCTGCGGCTGGGGGCCGTCGACCGCTTGGGGCGTCGCGGTGGTGGCCGCGTCGTTGCTCACGCCATGCCTCCGTCGTGCGGGTGGGGCTGCACACTACCTGCGCCGGGGAGCGCTTGGTGCGGAATGCGGGCTTCCTCACTCGTCTCCGCCGCGGCCGACGCACTCGCCGCGCGCTCGGCGACCACTTCGCGTACGGCGTCGAGCACGCCCCGGTAGCCGGAGCAGCGGCAGAGGTTGCCGCAGAGGGCCTGGCGCGTCTGGAGCTCGGTGGGGGCGTGGTTGCCCTCAAGGAGGTCGTGGACGGTCATGGCCATGCCGGGGATGCAGAAGCCGCACTGGACGGCACCGCAGCTCGCCAGGGCGCGCTGGACGTCGGAGGGTTCGCCGTCGGTGGCGAGGCCCTCGACCGTACGGACCTCGGAGCCCGCGGCGATCGCGGCGGGGACCAGGCAGGAGGCCACGAGGCGGCCGTCGACCTGGACGTTGCACGCGCCGCACTCGCCCTGCGAGCAGCCGTCCTTGGCGCCGGCGAGGCCGAGGCGCTCGCGCAGGACATAGAGCAGGGACTCGCCGATCCAGGCGTCGGTGACGGGGCGGTCGGTGCCGTTGACGCGCAGGACGTAGGAGCTGGGCGGGTGCTCGTCGCTGCCCGTGGAGGAGGAGGTGAGCCGTGCTGCCTCCGGCTCCGGGGCTGCCTCTGGCGCCATCTCTTGTTCTGCGGGCTCCGGCTCCGACTCCGGCTCTGCGGGGGCCTCGAGTTCCGCCGGCTCTTCGGGCTCCGTCCGCTCCGCCGGCTCCTCGCGAACCGTCGCCCACGGTGCCACCGCGCCGCCCGGCAGCGTCGCCGGGGCGTCCGCCGACGGCGCCCACGGGGCAGGCGGGGCCGCCGCCTCCCACTCGGACTTCAGCGCGGATGCCGTGAACTCGCCGGACTCCTCGGGCAGGTCACCGCCCGCCACCGGGATCGTCCACTGGCCGGTCAGTTCCACGGCCGCCTGAACCGGCTCAGCCGCGTGCTCAGCCGGGTACTCGTCCGCGTACGTCCACTGGCCGACGGGATCCGCGTACGGCGCCGGCTCCGGCCACCGCGTCCCGGGCTGCTCTGTCTGCCACACCCCCGTCGCCGCCGGGTCTGTCACCTCGGCCGGCTCCAGCGGTGTGATCACCGGCGGTACGTAGCCGTGGCCGGGCGCTTCGAGCGGGGCCGTGTCCAGCGCTCCCTCGGCCGGGAACTGGAAGAATCCGGTGGCCTCCGCGTCGTACTCCCCGTGCGGGATCGGCTGCCAGCCGCCCTGCTCCGGCGGGAGTTCGTGCGGGTTCTGCGGGTTTTCCTCATTACTCACGACAGCGCCCTCCCCAGTGCACGTCGGGCCAGCGCGGCGACGGTGCGCCGCAGATGCAGTACGCCGGGTGGCAGCACGTCCTGCTCCTCACCCGGCGCGGCCGGGGCCGGATCCGGGATGCACGCCGCGGCGACGTACTCGCCGAAGGCCGCCAGCGCCTCGGCAGCCAGGCCACGCTCGCCGTCCCAGTCGATCAGTGAGGCGATCCAGCGCTCCGCCTCCAGGGGCCGCAGCGGCATCGGCGCGACCGCGCCCACCGCGCAGCGCACCCCGCGCCGCGCCGGGTCGAGGACGACGGCGACGGACGCGGTGGCGCGGCCGGGGCCGGTGCGGCCGGTGGCCTTCAGGAAGACCTGCGGGGCGTGCAGCAGGGGTACGCGTACGTAACCGATCAGTTCGGCGGGGCCGAGCAGCTCCCGGCCCGCCAGCAGGTGCGCCACGGGGATCTCGCGGCGTGTGCCGCCCGGTCCCGCGATCACCAGGTCCGCTTCCAGGGCGGCCAGCACGGGCAGCGCGTCCCCGGTCGCGGCGGCGGTGGCGATGTTGCCGCCGAGAGTGCCCGCGTTACGGATCTGGGGTGGTCCGGCGGCGCGCGCGGACGCGGCCAGCGCGGGGATGAGGGCCGCGAAGTCGGGCCGTCCCATCCGGGCGTGGGTGAGTCCGGCGCCGAGGAGCGCGTGCCCGTCCTGGTAGCGCCAGCCGCGGATCTCGCTGATACGGCCGAGACCGACGAGGCCGGCGGGTCGCAGTTGGCCCTTGTTGACGGCGGCCATGAGGTCCGTACCGCCGGCGACGGGCACGGCGGCAGGCATGGCGGTGAGCGCCGCCACGGCCTCGTCGAGCGAGCCCGGCAGCGTCACCGACTGCGCCGTCTGCGGTGCGTGCGTGGTCACCCAGCTGCCCCTTCCCAGTGTCCCGGCTGTCCGCCTGTGTTGCCGTACCGTACGTGCTCACAGCCCGGACGTGGCAACTCTGGCACATCTTCCGGGCCGGCCGACGCGAGGGTCCACGAAGGGCACATACGCCCCCGATATACCGCTCGTGACGATAGTCCGGTTTCACACATCGTCACCGCCAGATGCCAGCACAAGCGGATTGCACCCTTCAACGACCCTTGTACGACTTATTCCTCCAGGGCTAACTCCTTACGGCGGTCCACGGTTCCAGGCTCGCGGGCCCGGGGCACGCGCCTTGCCTGAGGGCTCACACGTTTGGGGGCGCACCCTCGATCGGGCGTCCGAGGCCGCCCGTCATTCCTTCGGGGGCCGGCCGGCGCTGCCGGGGCAAGGGGCCGCCCGGCGGTCGGTAGTCCACGCCGAGTGCGTCAAGGCGCGCGTAGTGGGCGGTCATCCGCCGTTCGAAATCCGCGAAGTCGCGCTCGGCGGGGGCGGGGAGTGCGGACCAGGCGACCTCGGCGAAGGCCGCGAGGCGCGGGAAGACCTGGTAGTCGACGCGGGAACGGTCCTGCATCACCTCGGTCCAGACGTTGGCCTGGGTGCCGATGATGTGGGCGGCGGCCTCGGGCGACAGGCCCGCCGGGACAGGTTCGAAGCGGTAGACGTCCTCCAGGGTGCGTACGTATCCGATGGGCATCGGCTCGTCGGCGCCGCCGTGCTGACGGTGGTCCAGATACACCTGCTGCTCGGGGCACATGACGACATCGTGACCGGCCTCGGCGGCGGCGATGCCGCCCCCGTAGCCGCGCCAGGAGGAGACGGCGGCACCGGGCGCCAGCCCTCCTTCGAGTATCTCGTCCCAGCCGATGAGGCGTCAGCCGCGGTCGGCGAGCCAGGTGTCGAAGTGCCGGATGAACCAGGACTGGAGCTCGTCCTCGCCGGCGAGGCCGAGGTCCTTGATACGGGCCTGGGCGGCCGGGGACGCCCGCCACTGGTCCTTGACGCACTCGTCGCCGCCGACGTGCACGAAGGGCGAGGTGGCGGCGGGGAAGAGGGCGAGGACCTCCTCGAAGACGCCCTCGTAGAAGCGCAGGGTGTTGTCAGTGGGGGCGAGTACGTTCGGATTGATGCCCCAGGTGTCCCAGACGGAGAGGGAGGCGGTGCCGATGACGTCGGTGTTGCCGAGTTCCGGGTACGCGGCGATGGCCGCCTGCGAGTGGCCCGGGATGTCGATCTCGGGGACGACGGAGATATGCCGCTCGGCGGCGTACGCGACGATCTCGCGGATGTCGTCCTGGGTGTAGTAACCGCCGTGCGGCTTCTCGTCCCAGAGGGGTGAGGCACGGTGGCCGTATTTGGTGCGCTCCCGCCAGGCGCCGGTCTCCGTCAGTTTGGGGTAGCGCTTGATCTCGATGCGCCAGCCCTGGTCGTCGGTGAGGTGGAAGTGGAAGACGTTGAGCTTGTGGGCGGCGAGGAGATCGAGGTAGCGCAGGACGTCGTCCGTGGGGAGGAAGTGCCGTGATACGTCGAGCATCAGGCCGCGCCAGGCGAAGCGCGGGCGGTCCTCGATGACCTGCTGCGCGATTGCGTACGTGGTTCCCGGGCGGACCGGGGCGCGGCGGAAGGCGTGGGGGCCAAGCAACTGACGGAGCGTCTGCGCGCCCCAGAAGACGCCGGCCGCGCTGCCACCGCGGATTTCAGCACCCCGGCCCTCAACCACAGTGAGGCGGTACGCCTCGGGCTCCAGGGTGTCGTCGGTGAGCAGCGTGATCGAGTTCCGGGCGCCCTGCTCCCCCGGCGCGAGCGGCAGCCCGAGGGCGGCGCCGACCGTGGAGCGCAGCCAGCGCTCGGTGGTCCCGGTGCCGGGGGCGGCGTACAGCGTGATGTCCGGGCCGAGTTCGTAGAAGGCGTCGCCGTACCCCGATACGAGTCGGGGCGCAGGGATCAGATCCATCTCTTGCAACCTTTCGCCACGCGGATATGACGCCCCGATTCCCACAGTCTCCAGCATGCGGAAGCGGGGACGAGGCGCGCGAGAAAATTGGAGGAGCTGGAACAAGCCTCCCTGCCACGGCCCCTCATAGGCCGAGCAAAGATCTGGAACCTATCCGCATTCGTGTGTATGTGCGGCTATCACAGCATTTTACGCGTCGAATGTAAGTAACCTGCCGAGCTCTCAACCACTTTGTCGCACGCTCCCGGGCCTGATGGCCTGGGCCTGCCTCCTGTTGGGTGCAGGCCTTGTGCGACCAGCCCGAGTCATCACGATCAGCGATCACCGGACCCTGGAACCGGCGTCAGCAGTCGAGCACCGATACGGCACGCTCCATGGCACGGAGATTCGCGAGCATCTCCTCACCAAGTGGAACCGCACGCGCAGCGGACTACCCAGGACCCACACCCTCGACGCACAGTGTGCCGGCGTCCTGCACAACGTCACCGCGTATCCAAACACCGTGCTGACCGCTTTGGTTTCCCCCGCAAGAAGCCATCCCCTCAGGAAAATACGCCGGGACCTACACAGGCAGAGTCCTGGTCCGCACCACTGGAAAGTTCGACATTCGCACGTCTCGCGGGCGAATCCAGGGAATCCGTCATCGTCACATCCGTACCCTCCAGCGCGGGGATGGATACGCCTGGAAATGCCCCGGAAACGCGAAACGGCCCCCGGGACGCGCTGACCGCGCGTCCCGGGGGCCGTCCCCGGCAGGGGAGGGACTGAGGCGAAGGACCTACTTCTTGTCCTTGCCGCTGCCGCTCTTGCCCTTGTCCTTGTCGCCGCCAGGGCCCATGGACTCGTAGATCTCCTTGCACATCGGGCAGACCGGATACTTCTTGGGATCGCGCCCCGGTACCCAGACCTTCCCGCACAGTGCCACCACAGGAGTGCCTTCGAGGGCACTCGCCATGATCTTGTCCTTCTGGACGTAATGGGCGAAGCGCTCGTGGTCGCCGTCGCCGTGCGACACCTCCGGCGTCGGCTCTACAAGGGTCCCGGTGCCTGTCCCGCGCTCGGGCTCAAGAGTGCTCATAGCAGCCAAGGGTACCGCTCAGGCGTCGCGCCTCCGCAGCACCAGCAGTCCGCCCGCCAGAGCGGCGCCGGTCCATGCCACGAGCACCGCGAGCCCTCCCCACGCGCCCACACTGATCCGGTCGTCCGCGACGGCGCGCGTGATCTGCATGCCTGCCAGATTCGGCAGATACTGCGCCACGCTCTCCACTCCCGGCAGGTTGCCCAGGACGTCCGAGACGATGAAGAACAGCGGGACGAGGATGCCCAGCGACAGGGCCGTTCCGCGCAGCATCGCCGCCACCCCCGCCGACAGCAGACAGAGCAGCGTCAGATAGACCGCCAGCCCGATGGTGGCCCGCAGCGCGCCCGGATCGCCGATGCCCGCGTTCTGCCGTGCGCCCATCGCCGTCTGCGCGCCGGCGAAGGTCGCGAAGGCGGTGGGCAGCGCCACCGCGAAGGCCGCCGCGGCCACCGCGACCGCCTTCGCCGCCCAGAAGACGCCCCGGTGCGGCACGGCCGCCAGGGACGCGCGGATCGTGCCCGTCGCGTACTCGCCGCTGACCGCCAGCACCCCGAAGCAGACCATCGCCAGCTGCCCGATCGAGGAACCGGCGAAGCCCATGCCGACCGGGTCGAAGTCCTCGTCGGCGCCGAAGGTCTCGTAGTCGCCCTTGATGATCGAGCCGTACAGGACACCGATCCCGACGGTGAGTACACAGGCGGCGGCCAGCGTCCACCAGGTGGAGCGGAGCGTACGGAGCTTCAGCCACTCCGCCCCCAGAGCGGCACCGAGCGAGGAGGCGTTCATCGCGCACCACCGCCCACACCCGACGTCAGCCGCATAAAGGCCTCCTCCAGCGAACCGCCAGGACCCGCGTGGGTGTCGACCATCTCGTCGACCCCGCCCTCCGCGAGCAGCCGCCCCCGCCCGATCACCACCACGTGGTCCACGGTCAGCGCCGCCTCACTCATCAGGTGCGAGGAGACGAAGACGGTACGGCCGTCCTTCGCCCACTGCCGCATCAGCGTACGAATCCACACAATGCCCTCCGGGTCCAGGCCGTTGACCGGCTCGTCCAGCAGCAGCACCCGGGGATCGCCGAGCAGCGCCGCCGCGATCCCGAGCCGCTGCCCCATGCCGAGCGAGTACGTCTTCGCCCGCCGGTCCGCGACCTCGCCGAGCCCGGTCCGCTCGATCACCTCTCCGACCCGCCGGTCCGGTATCCGGTGCGTACGGGCGAGGTAGCGCAGATGGCCCCGGCCGGTGCGCCCCGGGTGCACGGATCGCGCCTCCAGCAGGGCACCGACCGTACGGAGCGGATCGCGCAGCCGCCCGTACGGCAGCCCGTCGAAGAGCACCGTGCCGCGCGTGGGCCGGTCCAGGCCGAGCATCATCCGCAGGGTGGTGGACTTGCCCGCGCCGTTGGGTCCGAGGAAACCGGTCACGCGCCCCGGTTCGACCGTGAAGTTCAGCCCGTCGACGGCGGTCGTCCGTCCATGGCGTTTCGTCAGATCACACACTTCGATCATGTCCGGTACGGTCCCGTGGCCCGCCGGCCCGGCGCATCAGGCCGGGGACGGAGCGCCCCGCCTCCCTCCCCAGGCGGAGGCGACGGCCTTCGCCGAGCACATACGGTCGGGGGATGACTTCGGGGAATCGGCTGGTGGGGCGCGATGCGCTCCTCGTACTCGGGTACGCCGTGCTGCTCACCGCCACCGGGACGACGGCCGGGACCCCGCAGCAGCACACCCCGGGCTGGCTGAGCCTGCTGCTGGTGGCGGCCACCACGCTGCCGCCGGCGGTCCGGCGGCTGTGGCCGGTGCCCGTCTTCTGCTCGGTGACCGCGGCGACCGCGGCGGCCGTTCTGCTCGACTCGGTATGGGACCCGTTCCTGCCTGCCGCCTTCGCGCTCTACACGGTCGCGGTGACGAACGAGGGCCGCCGCTGGTGGGAGCGGTGGCTGCCCGGACTCGCGATCCTCCTGCTGGGCTGTGCGGGGCTCGTCGCCCCGGCCCGCCAGGAAACCCGGTACTGGTGGTCGGGCGGCCCCGGCCTGCTCCTGCTGGGCTTCGCCGCGCTGCTCGGCGCCTGGGAGCTGGGCCGCGCCGCCCGCGAGCGCCGCGCCTTCGCCATCCGTACGGCCGAACAGCTGGCCCAGCGCGCGGTCACCGAGGAGCGGCTGCGCATCGCGCGCGAGCTGCATGACGTGGTCACCCACTCCATGGGCCTGATCGTGGTGAAGGCGGGGGTCGCCAATCACGTCGTACGGACCCGGCCCGAGGAGGCCCACGACGCGCTGCGCGTCATCGAGGCCACCGGCCGCGGCGCGCTGACCGAACTGCGCCAGATGCTCGGCGTACTGCGCTCCCGGACCACCGGTGAACGCCTCCCGGCCGTGCTCGGCCCGGCACCCGGGCCCGACGGGCTCCCGGAGCTCGCCCGGCGCGCCGGGGCGGAGCTGACGGCGCGCGGTCTTGAGGGGCTGCCGGAAGGGGTGGGCGTCACGGTGTACCGGATCGTGCAGGAGGCGCTGACCAATGTGGTGCGGCACGCGGACCCGGGCGCGGCGAGCCGGGTCTCGGTCATGGCGGCGGACGGCACCGTACGGATCGAGGTCACCAACGACGGAGTCCCCCGTTCCGTCGTGGAGGTGGCCGAGGGGCACGGCATCGTCGGCATGCGGGAGCGGGTCGCGCTCTACGGCGGCACGCTCGCGGCGGGCCCGCGCGACCTGGGCGGCTTCGCCGTCCACGCGACGATTCCGTACCAGCGGTGATCCGCGTACTGGTCGCGGACGACCAGGCCCTGCTGCGCGGCAGCCTGCGCCTGCTGGTGGACGCCGAGCCCGGTCTCGTCGCGGCCGGTGAGGCGGCGGACGGCGCCGAAGCGGTGCGCCTCGCCCGCGAGACGCGCCCCGACGTGGTCCTGATGGACGTACGGATGCCGGGCATGGACGGCATCGAGGCGACCCGGCTGATCTGCGCCTCACCCGAGACCGCGGGCACCCGGGTACTGATCCTGACCATGTTCGACCTCGACGAGTACGTGTACGGGGCGCTGCGCGCGGGCGCCAGCGGCTTTCTGCTGAAGGACGCGCCGCCCGCCGAACTGCTCGCCGCGGTCCGGGTGGTGGCTGCGGGCGAGGCCCTGATCGCCCCGGCCGTCACCCGCCGGCTGATCGCCGAGTTCGCCCGCCGCCCCGGCCCCGCCCGGCTCGACGCCGCCGGGCTCGATGGGGTCACCGGCCGCGAGCGCGAGGTGCTGGAGCTGGTCGCCCGCGGGCTGACGAACACCGAGATCGCCCAGCGGCTGTATGTCGGGCTCTCCACGGTGAAGACCCATGTCAGCCATCTGCTCGCCAAATTCGGGGCGCGCGACCGGGCGCAGCTGGTGATCGTCGCGTACGAGACGGGCGTGGTCGTCCCGGGGGCAGTCCGGGGGCCGGCCGGTCCGGGGGTCAGTTGAGCGACGGGTCGTCCGGGTAGGTGGCGAACATGGCCAGTTCGTTGCGCTGACGGCGCAGCACCGCCCGCCACAGGCTCTCCGGCCGCGGCGACGACACATCCCCGGGCTCGGACTCCACGACGTACCAGGCGCCGCTCTTCAGCTCCTCGTCCAGCTGGCCCGGACCCCACCCGGCGTACCCCGCGAAGATCCGCAGGGAACCCAGCGCCGCGCCGAGCAGCTCCGGCGGCGTCTCCAGATCGACCAGCCCGATCGCGCCGTGCACCCGCCGCCAGCCGAGCGGGCCTTCGTCGCCGGGGATCACGGCGACGCCGAGCGCGGAGTCGAGGGAGACGGGGCCACCCTGGAAGACCACGCCGGGTTCCCCCGCGAGGGCCGCCCAGGACTCCAGCACATCGCTGACGTCCACGGGGGTGGGCCGGTTGAGGACGACGCCGAGCGAGCCCTCGTCGTCGTGATCGAGCAGCAGAATGACCGCCCGGTCGAAGTTGGGGTCGGCGAGGGCGGGGGTGGCGACAAGAAGCCGCCCTGTGAGCGAGGACACCTCGGTCATGCCACACATGATCTCGCATCTTGGCCCTTCGCGGGGTGCGCATGGCTCAGTGCGCGTGAGCGCAGCTCAGGGGGCGGGCCAGGGCCGTGGCGCGGGAGGACCGGACGATAACACTCCGCAAGCTCGCGCGAACTCAGCGTGTTGTGCCCAATTCATTACGACCTGGGAGGGTCCTTGGCCTTACGGGGCAGGGGTGGCCGCCCCTTACGCTGTTGCACTGTCCCTAGTCCGTCCTCTCTCCGGAACGCGAGATACATGACCGGCACCGACGATGTACTGCTAGTCCACGGCGGCACCCCCCTGGAGGGTGAGATCCGCGTCCGCGGCGCGAAGAACCTCGTGCCCAAGGCGATGGTGGCCGCGCTCCTCGGCAGCGGGCCGAGCAGACTGCGCAATGTGCCAGACATCCGCGATGTGCGCGTGGTACGCGGACTGCTGCAGCTGCACGGAGTGACGGTCCGCCCCGGCGACGAGCCGGGTGAGCTGGTGCTCGACCCCTCGCACGTCGAATCCGCGAACGTCGCGGACATCGACGCGCACGCGGGCTCCTCGCGCATCCCGATCCTCTTCTGCGGCCCGCTGCTGCACCGGCTGGGCCATGCGTTCATACCGGGTCTGGGCGGCTGCGACATCGGCGGCCGGCCGATCGACTTCCACTTCGAGGTGCTGCGCAAGTTCGGCGCGACGATCGAGAAGCGGGCGGACGGCCAGTATCTGGAGGCCCCGCAGCGGCTGCGCGGCTGCAAGATCAGGCTGCCGTACCCCTCGGTGGGCTCGACGGAGCAGGTGCTGCTGACGGCCGTGCTGGCGGAGGGCGTCACCGAGCTCTCCAACGCCGCGGTGGAGCCGGAGATCGAGGACCTCATCTGCGTACTGCAGAAGATGGGCTCGATCATCTCCATGGACACCGACCGGACGATCCGGATCACCGGCGTCGACAAGCTCAGCGGTTACACGCACCGGGCGATCCCGGACCGGCTGGAGGCGGCGTCCTGGGCGTCGGCGGCGCTGGCGACCGAGGGCAACATCTATGTGCGCGGCGCTCAGCAGCGTTCGATGATGACGTTCCTCAATACGTTCCGCAGGGTCGGCGGCGCGTTCGAGATCGACGACGAGGGGATCCGCTTCTGGCACCCGGGCGGCTCGCTCAACGCGATCGCCCTGGAGACGGACGTACACCCCGGTTTCCAGACCGACTGGCAGCAGCCGCTGGTGGTGGCGCTGACGCAGGCGGCGGGCCTGTCCATCGTCCACGAGACGGTGTACGAGTCGCGGCTGGGGTTCACCTCCGCGCTCAACCAGATGGGCGCGCACATCCAGCTGTACCGGGAGTGCCTGGGCGGCTCGGACTGCCGCTTCGGCCAGCGGAACTTCCTGCACTCGGCGGTGGTGTCGGGCCCGACGAAGCTCCAGGGCGCGGATCTGGTGATCCCGGACCTGCGGGGCGGGTTCTCGTACCTGATCGCGGCGCTGGCGGCGCAGGGGACGTCGCGGGTGCATGGGATTGACCTGATCAACCGGGGCTACGAGAACTTCATGGAGAAGCTGGAGAAGCTGGGAGCGAAGGTGGAGCTCCCGGGCGGCGCGCTGGTCTGACCGGGGCGGGGCGGGCCTCTGTCGGGGGCGCTGCCCCCGAACCCGCCTCCTACGCCCTGCGGGCGTGGGGGGACCTCCAGCGCCTCAATCGCCGGCGGGGCTTACTTTCGCCCTCGGGCCCTTGTCGGGGCTCCGCCCCGAACCCCGCGCCTCAATCTCGCCCTACTCCCCCTACGCCCTGCGGGCGTGGGGGGACCCCCAGCGCGGGCGTGGGTGGGGGCACCTCCCACGCCGCTAGGCGTAGGGGGAGTGCCCCCAGCGAGGCTGGGGGCCCAGCCGCACACGCAGAAGGGCGGTCACCCCTCCCAGGGGGTGACCGCCCTTCTCCATGCTGCCTAGAGGACTACTTGCCCTTCGCGGCTTCCTTGAGCTTCGAGCCCGCGGAGACCTTCACGCTGTAGCCGGCCGGAATCTGGATCGGGTCGCCGGTCTGCGGGTTGCGCGCGGTACGAGCGGCACGGTGGGTGCGCTCGAAGGTCAGGAAGCCGGGGATGGTGACCTTCTCGTCGCCCTTGGCGACGATCTCGCCGACCGTCTCGGCGAGAGCGGCCAGAACGGCGTCGGCGTCCTTACGAGTCACCTCGGCGCGGTCGGCCAGCGCGGCCACCAGCTCACTGCGGTTCATGTTGTTACTCCCGTGTTCTTCTTGCCTGTGAGGCGTGAGATCGAAGCCGATGCTGCCAGGGCCGTCGAACAGTCCCCGGACCCGGGTCTGCTGTCAGACCCTCGCGCCCAAATATGCATCCTGCCCCCACCGGCGGCGGGAAAGCCAATCCGGCACCCTCCGGAGTCACCCGGAGTCACAGAGGCAGCGGAACCGCAGAGCCTCAGGCGCGGGGGCCCATGGTCCGCCACCCTAGAGCCGCATTCCCGGCCCCGCGACCCGCGACGCGCCGGATTTCAGCCCGACGTGGGCCCCGTCACACCCGCCATCGCACCCGTCGCCGACGCGCCCGCCGCCTTCGCGGCGTTGCGAACCGCACCGGCGACCGCTCCCGCGACCTTGTCGTTGAAGACCGAAGGGATGATGTAGTTCGCGTTGAGCTCGTCCTCGGTGACGACGCCCGCCAGCGCCGCCGCCGCCGCGAGCATCATCTCCGTGTTGACGGTGCGGGACTGCGCGTCCAGCAGACCACGGAAGACGCCCGGGAAGACCAGCACATTGTTGATCTGGTTCGGGAAATCGGAGCGGCCGGTGGCGACAACCGCCGCCGTCTGGCGCGCGATCGCCGGTTCGACCTCGGGGTCGGGATTCGCGAGTGCGAACACGATGGCCTCGTCGGCCATCGCCGCGACATCCTCCGCGCCCAGCACGTTCGGGGCGGAGACGCCGATGAAGACGTCCGCGCCGACGACCGCTTCCTTGAGCGTGCCGGTGACGCCCTCGGGGTTGGTGTTGTCGGCGATCCACCGCAGCGGCGACTCGGGGGCGGCGGAGACCAGGTCCTCGCGGCCCGCGTGCACGACGCCGTGGATGTCGGCGACGACGGCGTGCTTGACGCCCGCCGCGATCAGCAGCTTCAGGATCGCCGTACCGGCCGCTCCGGCGCCGGACATCACCACGCGTACGTCACCGATCCCCTTGGCCACCACGCGCAGCGCGTTGGTCAGCGAGGCCAGGACGACGATGGCGGTGCCGTGCTGGTCGTCGTGGAAGACCGGGATGTCCAGCGCCTCGCGCAGCCGCGCCTCGATCTCGAAGCAGCGGGGCGCGGAGATGTCCTCCAGGTTGATGCCCGCGAAGCCGGGGGCGATCGCCTTGACGACCGCCACGATCTCGTCGGTGTCCTGGGTGTCCAGGCACAGCGGCCAGGCGTCGATGCCCGCGAACCGCTTGAAGAGCGCCGCCTTGCCCTCCATGACCGGCAGCGCGGCCTTGGGGCCGATGTTGCCGAGGCCCAGCACCGCGGAGCCGTCCGTCACCACTGCGACGGAGTTGCGCTTGATGGTCAGGCGACGGGCGTCCTCGGGGTTCTCCGCGATCGCCATGCAGACCCGCGCCACACCCGGCGTGTAGATCATCGAGAGATCGTCACGGTTGCGAATGGGATGCTTGGACTGCATCTCGATCTTGCCGCCGAGGTGCATCAGGAACGTACGGTCGGAGACCTTTCCGAGGACGACGCCCTCGATGCCTCGCAGCTGCTCGACGATCTCGTCGGCGTGCGTGGTCGAACTGGCCGCGATCGTGACGTCGATCCGCAGCTTCTCGTGGCCGGAGGCGGTCACGTCCAGGCCGGTCACAGAGCCGCCGGAGGATTCCACGGCCGTGGTGAGCTGGGAGACCGCGGTTCCGCTCGCGGGCACCTCCAGTCGGACCGTCATCGAGTACGAGACGCTTGGCGCCGTTGCCATGACCGGGTTCCTCTGCTTTCCCTAGCTTCACTGCCATGCGGCCGGCTGGTGCCCGGCAACGCGCTCTGATGGTCGCACCTACCTGCGGGTAGCAGGTAATAGTGGTCATTCTGTTCGGAGCAGCTTTCCGCCATACGAAAGGGTCCGCGCCACCATGCGGTGACGCGGACCCAAAGACAGCCAAGACTGCCGAACGACTGAGGTGGCACCGACCCGCCATGCTCGCCTCGCGGCAAGTGGTCGCTCTAAGCGACGAAGGTTGGGCCCGGGGGCTTGGATCGAGCCGGTGCCGTCATCAAGGCTAACACCGGTCTTTTCCCTTACCGCGAGTCGATCCGCGACCCAGTTGCCAATCAGCCCCGCGACCGGCCCGCGACCGGTCCACGATCAGTCCCGCAGGAGGTCCGGCACCCCCTCCGCGTCCGGCTCGTCGCGCCGGTCCGAGACCACGGTGAGCTGCTGTGTCGCCCGCGTCAGCGCCACGTACAGCACCCGCAGCCCCGCCGGGGACTCGTCCGCGATCTCCGCGGGTGAGACGACGACCGTCGCGTCGTACTCCAGTCCCTTCGCCTCCAGCGAGCCGAGCGCCACCACGCGGTCGCCGAGCCCGGCCAGCCAGCGCGCCGCCTGCTCGCGCCGGTTCATCGCGACGACTACGCCGACCGTGCCGTCGACCCGGTCCAGCAGGCGCTGCGCCTCCGCCCGTACGGCCTGGGCCAGGCCCCCGTCCCGTACGACCGCGAAGCGGGGCCGCACGCCCGTGGAGCGGACCGCGGACGGGGAGACCATGCCGGGCATGGCCAGCGCGAGCACCTTGGCCGCCAGCTCGGCGATCTCGGCCGGGTTGCGGTAGTTGACGGTGAGCTCGAAGCGGCGGCGCGGGCGGCTGCCCAGGGCCTCGTCGCGCGCCTCCGCCGCCTCGTCCGGGGACGACCAGGACGACTGCGCCGGGTCGCCGACGACGGTCCAGGTGGCGTGGCGGCCACGGCGGCCGACCATGCGCCACTGCATCGGGGTCAGGTCCTGCGCCTCGTCCACGATGACGTGCGCGTACTCGGTACGCTCCGCCGCCAGCCGCTCGGCCCGCTCGCGCTGTGTCTCCTCGCGCTGCGGCATCAGCTCCTCCAGACCGGTGAGCTGGTCCAGCGGGTCGAGCTCGCGCTTCCTGCGGGGGCGGGCGGGGGTGCCGAGCAGCGTCTGGAGCTCGTCCAGCAGTGCCACGTCGTGTACGGACAGGACGTCACGCCGCAGGGAGCGGGCGACGCGGCGCACTTCGCCCGGGTTGAGGACGCGGCGCGCCCAGCGCCCGAGCGTCCGCTCGTCGGCCATGGCCTTGAGAACGCCGCGCGGAGTCAGTTCCGGCCACCACGCGTCCAGGAACATGAGGAAACTGTCCTCGCCGCTGACGTCCTCGTCGAAGGAGGAGCGCAGTTCCGCGGCGAGCTCGCGGTCCGCGTGGGACGCGCCTCTGCCCGCCGAGCCGGACTTCGACCACAGGGCGTCCAGCAGCAGCCTGCGGGCGCGCGGGCGCAGCAGATTGACCGGGGTGGTCGCGCCGAGGACGTTGTGGCGGATGCGGTTCAGCTCGTCGGCCTCCAGCTCCAGGCGGCGCCCGAAGGCGACGACCCGCAGCCGCGCGGGCGGCCCGGCATCGCCGGCGTCGTCGGCGTCGTCGTCGGCCTCCTCGCCGAAGGCCAGCTGCTCGGCCTCTCCCTCTCCGCGGACGGCGCGGAGAGGCTCCCGGGCGCCCGCGGGCCCCGAGAGCTCCAGCGCACCCCTCGCGGCCTTCTGGAGCACCTTCAGCATCCGCGACGAGCCCTTGACGCGGGCCACGGCCGGTTCGTCGTACGCCGTGGCCTCCACGCCGTCGACCAGACTGCCGACCGCGCGGATCGCGACCTGCCCCTCCTCGCCCAGCGACGGCAGCACGCCCTCGGTGTACGCGACGAGCAGCGGGGTCGGCGAGACGATGAGGATGCCGCCCGCGTACCGCCGCCGGTCCTGGTAGAGCAGATACGCCGCCCGGTGCAGCGCCACCGCCGTCTTGCCGGTGCCGGGGCCGCCCTCGACGTACGTCACAGACGCGGCGGGGGCGCGGATCACCATGTCCTGTTCGGCCTGGATGGAGGCGACGATGTCCCGCATGGTGTGGCTGCGGGCCTGCCCCAGCGCCGCCATCAGCGCGCCGTCACCGATGACCGGCAGCCGCTCGCCGTTCAGATACGCGGTCAGCTCCGGGCGCATCAGGTCGTCCTCGACGCCGAGGACCTTGCGGCCCTTGGAGCGGATGACCCTGCGGCGCACCACGCGGCCGGGGTCGACCGGCGTCGAGCGGTAGAAGGGCGCGGCGGCCGGGGCCCGCCAGTCGATGACCAGCGGCGCGTAGTCGGAGTCCAGGACTCCGATACGGCCGATGTGCAGGATCTCCCCGATGTCGGCGACCTGGCGGGGGCCGTCCGCGCGTACGGCGTCGTCGGCGGGCTCGACCGAGGTGAACGCCCCGTCCGGGCCCTTCTGGCCGTCCTTGCCGTGCAGCAGGTCGATCCGTCCGAAGAGGAAGTCCTCGAACTCGTTGTTCAGGCGGTTGAGGTGGATACCCGCCCGGAAGACCTGCGCGTCGCGCTCGGCGAGCGCGCCGGGCGTGCCGACCTGCCCGCGTTTGGCGGCATCGTTCATCAGGAACTCCGCCTCGTGGATCTTCTCCTCGAGGCGGCGGTACACCTGGTCCAGGTGGTCCTGCTCGACTCCGATCTCTTGGTTGCGTACGGAATCGACACCGGTATCAGCGGTTTCGACAGCGGCATCCTGCGCGGCCACCGAGGCCCCCTTCTGACGTGCACCTGGGCAGCCGTCAACCGTACGCGAAGGGGGCGTATCTGTCAGGCTTCGACCTTGACCAGTACCTTGCCGTCGGACGTGCGGATCAGGAAGTAATCGACGTCGTTCGTCGCCATCGCCGTGCCGCCGTGGACGTAGAGCGGCTTCTTGGCCGCCTCGACGGTGCTGTCCGCGATGCCGTAACCCTGCGGCGGCACCGACCACGAGGGGCCGATCTCCTCCTCGCCGGTCTTGGAGACGGCGACGAGCTGGCACTTGAGCGGGCCCTTGACGTTCTTCACTTCGACACCGAGGTCGGTGCCCCAGAGCTTCGTGTCCATGCCGACGGTCGCGCTGACCTTGGTCGCCGCGTCCGTCGCCTGGAACTTCGTCTTCATCTGCTTGAAAGAGTCCTCGGCCGTGATGGTGAGCGGGGTGGCCACGCTTCCCTTTGTGCCGTCGTCCCCCGTGAGGGTGATCGCGGCGGTGGGACCGCCGATGATCAGCGCCGCGGCTGCCGCGACGAGATACATCCCGCGCCGGCGCTTGGCCGCCCGCTTGGCGGCGACCTCGTCCAGAAGACCGCCGAGCAGCCGCGGGCTGGGCGCGCTGGGCACGACGGGGACGAGCCTGGGCGGCTCGTAGCCCCCTGCGGGCGTACCGCGCTTCCCGCGCAGCCCCGGCACATCCGTCATACCGCGCATCCCGGGCAGATTCGCCACATTGGACTGCGGCATGGGCATGGGCATGGGCGGGGCCGGTGCCTCCGCCAGCATGGCCAGCATCGGCTCCATCCCGGAGAACTCTTCGAGGTGGCCGGCGCAGATGTCGCAAGCCGCCAGATGGGCCTCGAAGGCGGAGGCGTCCGCGTCGTCCAGGATGCCGAGAACGTACGCACCGACAGCGTCGTGTACGGATTCCTGCTCATACATGGTCATGCCGTGACCCCCCTCTCCTCCAGAGCGAGCTTCATGGAACGCAGCGCGTAGAACACGCGGGACCGTACGGTCCCGCTGGGTATGCCGAGTGTCTCGGCAGCCTCATTGACCGTGCGCCCCTTGAAATACGTCTCGACCAACACTTCCCTGTGAGCGGGCGTCAAATCTTCGAGCGCATCAGAGAGCGTCATCAGCCACAACGCCTTGTCGATCTCGTCCTCCGCGGGCATGACCTCCAGCGGCGACGGATCGACCTCCTGCGGCCGGGCCTGCCGGCTGCGGTGACCGTCGATGACGATGCGGCGTGCCACCGTCACCAGCCAGGGTCGGACAGAGCCGGTCGCTCGGTTGAGCTGACCGGCGTTCTTCCAGGCACGGATGAGCGTCTCCTGTACGACGTCCTCGGCGCGCTGGCGATCACCGGCGACGAGGCGAAGTACATAGGCAAGCAAAGGACCCGCATGTTCGCGATACAGGGCACGCATGAGTTCCTCGTCAGGTGCTGAGGAGTCGATACGTGGCTTCTCGCTGCGATGTCGTGCCCTTTGCGGACGGTCATCGGCCACGGTCGCATCCTTGCGCACCTGAACCTCCCGGTCGAGACCCTGATTTCGGCTGACTGCTTCTCCCCGATCAGTACGGGGGGCGCAGTTGCATCACTCAATGCGCGCGGAAATACTTCCAAGATCTTTTACGGGGCGTTGACACCCTGTCAACCGGCTGGGGAGCTGGGCCGATTCTGGCCCCGTGCCCCGTGCCGCCCTGGGGCTCCGCCAGGCTGACTTTGGCCCCCGGGCCCTGGTCGGGGGCGCTGCCCCGAACCCGCTCCCTACGCCCTGGCGGGCGTGGGGGACCCCCAGCGCCTCAATCGCCGGCGGGGCTGAAGTTGCCGGTGGGCCCGGCCCTTCTCGGGCGCGGGAGTTGGCCCGCCCCCCGCGCCTCAAACTCCCCCATAGCCTTCGGCATGGGGGGGTGCCCCCAGCGAGGCTTGGGTTCCTGGCGAGTGAGCCGAAGGGGCGCGGCGCTGTCGAAAGTGGAGAGCGCGCGGAGGCCCCCGAGGAACGAGGGGGTCGAGCACGGTCGACCGTCGACAGGGTCTTAGGCGCCCCGGTGGGGGTCCCCCCGCCGAAGGTAGGGGGAGAACCGAGCCCTCAGAAAAGGGGCGCTCGCGCCACAGCCGCCCTGCGTCGGTGTCTGGCGACCCGTTCGCGGTTGCCGCAGACCTCGCTGGAGCACCAGCGCCGACGCCTCCCCCGCGACGTATCCAGGTATACGCGGCGGCAGTTGTCGCCCTCGCACTGCCGCAGCCCGGCCCGGGCCACCGGGTCGGTCAGCAGCTCCACGGCGTCGCGCGCGACGGCGGCGAGCAGCGCGTGGCAGTCGGGCGCCGCGCTCAGCGTGCGGGTGAGTGAGCCGTCGGCGGCGCGTACGGCGTGGATGCCGGGCGGCGGTGTGGCGGCGAGGGCGTTGACGCGTTCCAGCGCGGATTCGGCGTACCGGCCGTCGATTTCGGCCCGTACCAGTTGGCCGACACAGTCGCGGAGTTCGACGAAGCGGGTCGCCCACTGGCCGTCGACGGCCCCGAGCGGCGTCCCCGCGGGCACCACTCCCGCGCCCAGCAGCCATTGCCCCAGCCGTCCGGGTTCCGCGAGCGGCTCGCTTCTGCCGGGGGCGGGCGGCGAGGTCGCCACCAGATCCAGGCAGACGCGCCCGGAGTCGAACCGCCAGTCGTACGAGGCCGCGCCCGCCGCGCCTGCCGTCATGCGCCTGTCACCGCCTCGGGAGGGGAGGGTGCCATGCCCATCCCAGAGTGCCCCTCCTGGGGCGTACTCGGAACCCCTCAGGCGTCGGCGTACTTGGTGTCGGCGGACGGGTCCAGCGCCAGCCGGTAGCCGCGCTTGACCACCGTCTGGATCAGCTTGGGCGCGCCGAGCGCCGTACGCAGCCGGGTCATGGCGGTCTCGACGGCGTGCTCGTCGCGGCCCGCGCCCGGCAGGGCACGCAGCAGGTCCGCCCGCGAGACGACCCAGCCGGGCCGCTTCGCCAGGGCGCGCAGCAGGGCCATGCCCGCGGGCGGCACGGGGCGCAGGTCGGCGTCGACCAGGACCGCGTGGCCGCGGATCTGGACCTGGTAGCCCGCGATCGGCAGCGTACGGGCGCGGGCGGGCAGTTCCACGCCGAGCACCTGGACCAGCGGGCCGAGCCGGAACCGCGCCGGCTGGACCGTGGAGACGCCGTGGGCCTGGAGCGGCAGCGCGGTGACCGGACCCACGCAAACGGCCAGCACATCGTGGTCGAGGGCGCGCAGGAACTCGGCCAGCTGCCCACGGGTCTCGGCGCGGGTGAGCAGCGAGGCGGCGGCCGGCGCGCTGGTGAAGGTGATGGCGTCCAGGCCGCGCGTCAGGGCAGCGTCCAGCAGCCGGTCGAGCGGGGCGAGGTCCTCCGGGGGCATCCACCGGTAGACGGGTACGACGACGACATCCGCGCCCCCGGCCCGTAGCGACTCGACGAAGCCGGGCAGCGGCTCGCCGTGCAGCTGGAGCGCGATACGGCGGTCCTCGACGCCCTCCGCGAGCAGCCGGTCGAGCACCTCGGCCATGGACTCGGAGGCCGGGGACCACTCCTCGGTGAGCCCAAGGGCGCGGATCGCGCCCTTCACCTTGGGCCCGCGCGCCAGCAGCTCGACGCCGCGCAGGGCGCCCAGCAGCTCCTCGCCGAATCCCCAGCCGTCCGCGGCCTCGATCCAGCCGCGGAAACCGATCGCGGTGGTGGCGACCACGACGTCGGGCGCGTGGTCGATGAGTTCCTTGGTGGCGGCCAGTAGCTCCGCGTCGTCGGCGAGGGGCACGATGCGCAGCGCGGGCGCGTGGAGGACGGCTGCGCCGCGGCGGCAGAGCAGCGCGCCGAGCTCGTCGGCGCGCCGGGCGGCGGTGACGCCGACCGTAAATCCGGCGAGTGGTCCGTGCTGGTGGTCCTGCATGCGTCGTCCCAAGTCGTGCGGATGGTGCGAACCGAGCCTGCCAACGGGGCGTGACGGACTCGGTTCGTCCAGATTTCCCCGGTGTTACACCTCTGCGTAGCTGAGCTGCGGGTTCTTGGCCTCCGCGACCGGTTCCGCGGTGGTGGCGGGGCGGCGAAGGTATACCGCCCATGTGAGGGCGAAACAGACGGCGTAGAAGCCGAGGAAGGCGACGAAGGCGGAGGTTCCGGTGCCCGCGGTCAGGAAGGACTGGCGGAAGGCGAGGTTGATGCCGAGCCCGCCGAGCGCGCCCACCGCGCCGATGAGGCCCATGGAGGCGCCGGACAGCCGCCGCCCGTATGTCGCCGCGGCCTCGCCGGTCATGCCCATCGCGACGGCCTTCGCCTGGAAGATGCCCGGGATCATCTTGTACGTGGAGCCGTTGCCGAGGCCGCTGAGTACGAAGAGGGCGATGAACGCGGTGGTGAACAGCGCCAGCGACTCCTGGACGGAGGCCAGGATGACGACCGACGTGGCCGCTCCCATCCCGAGGAAGTTCCACAGGGTGATGCGGGCGCCGCCGAGGCGGTCTGCGAGCCAGCCGCCGACCGGCCGGATCAGCGAGCCGAGCAGCGGTCCGATGAACGTGATCGACGCGGCCTGCAGCGGTGTGCGCCCGAACTGCGTCTGGAGGACCAGACCGAAGGCGAAGCTGTAGCCGATGAAGGACCCGAAGGTGCCGATGTAGAGGAAGGACATGATCCAGGTGTGCGGATCGCGTACGGCTTCCTTGGCCGCGCCGGTGTCGTTCTTGACCGGGGCGAGGTTGTCCATGAAGAGCGCGGCACAGATCGCGGAGACCGCGATGAGCGGGATGTAGATCCCGAGGAGCACCCGCGGCCCCCCTGCCGCGCCGATGACCGCGAGCGCGATCAGCTGGATGACGGGCACCCCGATGTTGCCGCCGCCCGCGTTCAGCCCCAGCGCCCAGCCCTTCTTCCGCAGCGGGAAGAAGGAGTTGATGTTGGTCATGGAGGAGGCGAAGTTTCCGCCGCCCACGCCCGTGAGCATCGCGACCAGCATGAAAGTGGTGTACGAAGTCCCGGGCTCCATCACCACGAAGGCGGCGATGGTGGGCAGGAGCAGCATCGAAGCGGCGATGATCGTCCAGTTACGGCCGCCGAAGCGGGCCACAGCGAAGGTGTAGGGGATCCGGACGAAGGCCCCGACCAGCGTGGCCATGCCCACCAGGAAGAACTTCCCGGCCGGGTCGATCCCGTACTGCGGTCCCATGAACAGGACCATGACCGACCACAGGGTCCAGACGGAGAACCCAATGTGCTCGGACAGGATCGAGAAGATCAAATTACGCCGGGCGATCCGCTCGCCCCCGGACTCCCAGAAAGCCTGGTCCTCTGGGTCCCACTTTTCGATCCACCGACCAGCCATCACGTGCCTCCACGGGTATCGGGTACTGGAAGCGACGCTACGAAAGGCGCGTTTCAGCCGGGTGGCGTGAGGTGACCGGAGCGAAACCTTGCTCTCACCCGGCCGACATGGCGTGTGTGAGCCTTATCCCCGGACGACGCGGACAACCCGGATAACGCGGACAATGGGGCCGTTCGGCCACAGCCGAGGCGGCGGATCTGTGTGCCGCGGCCTCCCGGTCTCATCGACGAACACCGGCCCGTCGGAGCCCGCCCTGCTGAGCCGCTTATTGTCGCGTGGAAGGTTCGGCGGGCGCCGTTCGAAGCGGGTCAGCTCCGGGAAGACGTACGCCTTTGCGCCACAACGGGTTCATCAGCGCCCTGTCCTGCTCCGGCAGCCACGACCCAACCGGACGACGGAGCCAGCCCTGCGCGGCGGCGAGCTCGCGGGCGGCGGCGAGCAGGGCGTCGAGCCCCGCGTGACGCAGTCCCTTTGACCACACCAGCGATATGGGCGACAGCGGTACGGGGTCGGCGAGCGGCCGTACGACCATACCGGGGACGGCGATGAACTCCGTGCTCGCCAGCACCGACCAGCCGCGCTTGCGGACCACCCGGACGAACTCCTCCGCCCCGGCGATCTCGGGGAACGGGGCGGCCATCCTGATCCCGTGTTCGGCGAAGAGCTCCGCGGCCAGCGAGGTCCACTCGGCGGTGGCCGGGTTGCCCGCTCCCGCGTAGAGGGTCTCCCCCGCCAGCGCGGCCACCGGGACCTCGCCGAGCCCGGCGAGGCGGTGCGCATCGGGCAGCAGCACGGCCATCGGCTCGTACCGGACGGGGTGGTGGTCGAGCCGGGCCCGTACGGCCGGGTCGAGACCCGCGACCCGGCCGAAGGCGACGTCGAGCCTGCCCGCGAGGATCTCGGCGGCGGCGCCGGTCAGCCCACTGTGGAACCGGGCGACGAGCTCCAGCTCGGGCACGGCCCGCCGGGCTTCCTGGAGGACGCGGTGGGCGGTGCTGACGGGCGCGCTCACATCGACGAGCAGTGGCCGCGCGTCACCGCGGGCGGCGGCCAGCAGCTCGTCCTGCGCCTGCAGCACGCGCCGGGCGTACGGGAGGAGCCGCTCGCCGTCGGCGGTGAGGCTCACCTGCCGGGTGGTCCGTACGAACAACTCGACGCGCAGCTCGCGCTCCAGGCGGCGGATGTCACGGCTGAGGGCCTGCTGGGCGGTGTAGAGGCGGGCGGCGGCACGGGTGAAGTGGAGCTCGTCGGCGAGGGCGGCGAAGGCGCGGAGGAGCCGGGGGTCGAGGTGCGGGGGCATGGCGGGAATTTACAACGGGAGTGCGTGAATGGGGGCGGGGAGGGTGTTGGACCCGGGGGTGCGGGTGCGGCGAGTGTTGCGGGATGCCGCAATCACCTGATGCCTCCATCTGGGGCTCCGCCCCAGACCCCGTACCGCCCTTCGGGCTGTGTCCTCAATCGCCGGACAGGCTGGAGAATCCAGCCCCGCCGGCGATTGAGGCGCGGGGTCTGGGGCTGAGCCCCAGCTCGGGCCCGACGCAGCGCCCCGACAAGGCCCCGCCACCCGCCGGCTACCGCCGCCTCTTCGCGCCCCCCGGCGCCCCCGCCTTCACCGCCGGGAACCTCCTCGCCCGCCTCCCCATGGGCATGTTCAGCGTCAGCGCCGTCATCATGATCGCCGGGACCCGCGGCTCCTACGCCCTCGCCGGCGCCGTCACCGCCACCGGTCTCGCCGTCACCGCGCTCGTCGCGCCCTGGATCGCGCGGCTCGTGGACCGGTACGGGCAGGCCCGGGTCGCCGTGCCCGCCGCCGCCCTCGCCGTGCTCGGGTCCCTCACGCTGCTGCTCTGCGTACGCCTCGGCGCGCCCGACTGGACGCTCTTCGCCGCGTACGCCGCGACCGCCACCACCCCCAACACCGGCGGCATGTCCCGCGCCCGCTGGGCCCATCTCCACCGGGGCGACGCGGCCATGCTGCACACCGCGAACTCCTTCGAGCAGGCCGCCGACGAGCTGTGCTTCATGCTCGGCCCGGTGCTCGCCGCGTTCCTGTGCGCCGCGCTCTTCCCGGAGGCGGGCACCCTCACCGGCGCGGTCCTGCTGCTGACCGGCGTGCTGATCTTCGCCGCCCAGCGCGCCACCGAGCCGCCGGTCGCCCCCCGCGCACAGAGCCCATCGCCCATACGCACACCGGGCATACCCGCCCTCCTCGTCGCCTTCCTCGCCTTGGGCGCGGTCTTCGGCTCGATGGAGGTCGTCACGATCGCCTTCGCGGACGACCAAGGGCACACGAGCGCCGCGGGCGCGGTGCTCGGGCTCCAGGCCGCCGGATCGGGCGCGGCGGGACTCGCGTACGGCAGGTTCCGCCCGGCCACGGGCCTGCCCCGGCGCCTGCTGATCTGCGTCGCCGCGATGACCGTGCTGATGTCCCTGCCGCTGCTCGCCGCCACCACCGGCTCGCTGCTCCTCCTGTCCGGGGCCCTGCTCCTGGCCGGGATGGCGACCGCCCCGACGATGGTCACCGGGATGACGCTCATCCAGCGCCGCACCCCCGAGGCCCGCCTGAACGAGGGCATGACGCTCACCGTGACCGCCCTGCTCGGCGGCATCGCGGCCGGTTCGGCGAGCGGCGGCTGGGTGGTCGAGCACGCCGGGGCGACAGCCGGATACGCCGTGCCGGTGTCCGCCGCGGCGCTCGCCCTGGCGATCTCCGCCGCCGGAGCCGCCTCACGTACCGCCTGACGTACCGCCTCACAGACGGCCTCACGTACCGCCTGGCGTAGCGGCACGCACTCGCACCCCCAGACATATCACCTCACAGCGAATTTGTTAACACCATTGACATATCGCTGACCCCGGCCTAGCTTCTGCGTCGAATCGCTTCGACGGATGAATCGAATCGCTTCGACAATCGCGCAACCGCGCACCGATCCAACCCCCGGGAGACAGCGCATGTTGAAGGCACGGAGATGGGCGGGCCTGCCGGCCGCCGCCCTGGCGGCATCACTGCTTCTCACCGGGTGCGGTGGCTCGGACGACAGCGCCACGGGCGACGGCAAGACACTCCGCCTCTGGCACTACGAGGGCCCCGACAGCGCCATGGCCATCGCCTGGAACGAGGCGATCAAGGAGTTCAAGGCCAGTCACCCGGGCGTCGAGGTGAAGTTCGAGGAGAAGGGCTTCGAGCAGATCCAGAAGACCGCTCCGATGGTCCTCAATTCCAGCGAGGCCCCGGACCTGCTGGAGTACAACAAGGGCAACGCGACGGCCGGCCTGCTCTCCAAGCAGGGCCTGCTGACCGACCTCTCCCCCGAGGTCACCAAGCGCGGCTGGGACAAGGCGCTGAGCCCCAGTGTCCGTACGACCAGCCAGTACGACGCCCAGGGCGTGATGGGCTCCGGCAAGTGGTACGGAGTGCCCAACTACGCCGAGTACACGATGGCGTTCTACAACAAGGATCTCTTCAAGCAGCACGGCGTCAAGGTCCCCACCACCGTCGCCGAGCTGACCACGGCGCTGGAGACCTTCAAGTCCAAGGGCATCACCCCGCTCGCCAACGCCGGCGCCGAGTACGTGGCGCACCAGCTCGTCTACCAGCTCGCGCTCTCCAAGGCCGACCGCGACTGGGTCGACCGCTATGAGCTGTACAAGGGCAAGACCGACTTCCACGACGCCGCCTGGACCTACGGCGCCGAGACCTTCGCGGACTGGGTGAAGAAGGGCTACATAGCCAAGACATCGAGCTCCGCCAAGGCCGAGGACGCCGGTACCGCCTTCATCTCGGGCAAGAACCCGATCCTCTTCTCCGGCAGCTGGTGGTTCGGCCGCTTCCAGGCGGATGCCAAGTTCAACTGGGACACCTTCCTGTGGCCCGAGTCGAAGCTGACCCTCGGCTCCGGCGGCAACCTCTGGGTGGTCCCCAAGGGCGCCAAGAACAAGCAGCTCGCCTACGACTTCATCGACATCACGATGAAGAAGGCGAACCAGAACCTGCTCGGCAACAAGGGCGGCGTCCCGGTCGCCGCCGACGCCGCCGCGATCACCGACCCCAAGTCCAAGGGCCTGATCACCAACTTCAACACCCTCTCGCAGAACGACGGACTGGCCTTCTACCCGGACTGGCCCGTGCCCGGCTTCTACGACGTACTGGTCTCCGAGACCCAGAAACTGATCACCGGCAGCGCCAAGCCCGACGAGTACCTCGACGCGCTCCAGAAGGCGTACGACGCGGGCGTGCCGAAGCAGTGAAGACACGAACCCGACCGGCACCTCAGCCCTCATACGCGCTCTACCTGCTCCCGGGCGGGCTGGCCTTCCTCGCCGTCATCGTCGTCCCGTTCCTGATGAACACGGGCGTCAGCTTCACCGACTGGCAAGGGGTCGGCGACGCCAACTGGATCGGCCTGGACAACTACCGCAGACTCGCCGAGGATTCGGCCTTCTGGGAGTCCTTCCGGCACAGCCTGGCGATGGTCGTGGCGATGGCGGTGATCCCCACCACCGTCGGCCTGGTCCTGGCCGCCGCGCTCTTCGACTTCGTCGGCAAGCACTTCGGCTCCCGCTGGGCGGCCGTGCTGCGCGCCTGCTTCTACCTTCCGCAGGTGCTGCCGATCGCGGTCGCGGGCATCGTCTGGTCCTGGGTCCTCGCCCCCGAGGGCGGCACGGTCAACGAGCTGCTGGCCGCGGTCGGCCTGGAGTCGCTCCAGCAGGACTGGCTGGGCGACCCGGACATCGCGATGTACAGCGTGATGGCCGTGATGGTGTGGGTGCAGCTCGGGTTCCCGCTCGTCATCTTCATGGCGGGTCTGGGGCGCGTCGATCCGGCCCTCTACGAGGCGGCCGAGCTCGACGGGGCGTCGTGGTGGCGACGGTTCTGGCACGTCACCCTGCCCCAGATCCGCCCGGAGATCTATGTCGTCATGCTCTGGTGCACCATCGCCGCGCTCAAGGTCTTCGGCGCGGTGTACGTACTGACCAAGGGCGGCCCGGGCGGAGCCACGAACGTCCCCTCGTACTTCTCCTTCCAGAACTTCTTCGAGAAGACGCAGGTGGGATACGGCTCCGCGGTCGCGACCGTCCTCACCCTGATCATCATGGCGCTCGCGATCGTTGCCCTGCGCCTGCAGACCCGCGCAGAGGACGAGGCCCAGTGACCGCCGCGAAAGTAACCTCCGCGAAGACCACCGCGCAGACGACCGCGCAGACCACCGCCGGGAAAAGGGGCGCCGGGAGAATGCCCTCCGGGAAGAGGGACGCCCCGAAAATGCGCGCCGCGCAGAAGTACCCGGTACTGGTCGCACTGATCATCGGCGCGCTGTTCATGATCGCGCCGTTCCTGATCGTCGCCATCAACGCGGTCAAGTCCCCCGCCGAGTATTCGGCCAACGGCCCGCTCGCCCTGCCCGAGGGTCTCTATCTCGACGGCATCCAGGACTTCTGGGTGCGCGTCGACTTCGGCCAGAAGCTCTTCAACTCGGTACTGATCTCGGGGTCGGTGGCCGTCCTCGCGGTCATCCTGTCCGTACTGACGGCGTACGCCATCGGCATCGGCCGGATCAAGGGGCGGCCCTGGATCCTCGCCTTCTTCGTGCTGGCGAACATGCTGCCGCAGGAGGCCCTGGTCTACCCCGTCTACTACCTCTCCAAAGAGGCGGGCCTGTACGACACCCGGCTCAGCGTGATCATCGTCTTCACCGTCGTGCAGTCCGCGTTCGGCACCTATCTGCTCTCCTCCGTCCTCAGCTCCTTCCCCCGCGAGATCATCGAGGCGGCGCGGATCGACGGAGCGAACTCCTGGCAGGTGCTCTGGCGGATCGTCGTCCCGGTCAGCCGCCCCACCATCGGTGTGCTGATGGTCTTCTTCTTCATCTGGACCTGGAACGAGTTCCTGCTGCCGCTGGTGATGCTGATCTCCAACGACAACCAGACGGTGTCGGTCGCCCTCGGCGTCCTGCAGGGCCAGCGGCTGATGGACGCCACCATGACGAACGCGGCTGCCCTGCTCGGTGTCCTGCCCGCTCTCGTCTTCTTCCTTGTCTTTCAGCGGACGCTGACCCGCGGCATCGCCGTGGGCTCGGTCAAGTAGCCCCCCACAGCTCACGTAAGGGTGTGCCGATGAAGTTCACCGACGGATACTGGCTCCTGCGCGAGGGAGTCAGCGCCGCCCATCCGGTCGAAGTCCTCGATGTCACCACCGCGGACGGCGCCCTTCAGATCCATGCCCCCACCAAACCCATCCGCCACCGCGGCGACCTCCTCAAGGGCCCGGTCGTCACCGTCTCCTGCCACTCCCCGATGCCCGATGTCATCGGCGTGACCCTCACCCACTTCGAGGGCGATGTGGAGCGCGGCCCCCGATTCGGCCTCGCACAGCAGGATTTCGAGGCCGAGGTGTTCTGCGACGACGAGCAGGCCACCCTCACCTCCGGCGGCCTCAGCCTCCGCGTCGCCCGCACCGGCCCCTGGCGGCTCGACTTCCAGGCCGGCGGCCGCACCCTCACCACCAGCGGCGCCAAGGGCATGGGCATCATGCAGGACGGCGAGGGCCGCCACTTCCTGCGCGACCAGCTGGATCTGCGCGTCGGCACGAGCGTGTACGGGCTCGGCGAACGCTTCGGCCCGCTCGTCAAGAACGGCCAGGTCGTGGACTCCTGGAACGCGGACGGCGGCACCGCCACCGAACAGGCCTACAAGAACGTGCCGTTCTACCTCACCGACGCGGGCTACGGCGTCTTCGTCGACGACCCCGGCCGGGTCTCCTTCGAGGTCGGCTCGGAGACGGTCTCGCGCGTGCAGTTCAGCGTCGAGCGGCAGTCCCTCACGTACTACGTCATCCACGGCCCGACGCCGAAGGAGATCCTGCGCAAGTACACCGCCCTCACCGGCCGCCCGGCGCTGCCGCCCGCCTGGTCCTTCGGCCTGTGGCTGTCGACGTCCTTCACGACGTCGTACGACGAGGAGACGGTGACCAGCTTCATCGAGGGCATGGCCGAGCGCGAGCTCCCGCTCTCCGTCTTCCACTTCGACTGCTTCTGGATGCGCGAGTTCAACTGGTGCGACTTCGAGTGGGACCCGCGGGTCTTCCCCGACCCCGAGGGCATGCTGAGCCGCCTCGGTGACCGGGATCTGCGGATCTCCGTCTGGATCAACCCGTACATCGCCCAGCGCTCCCCGCTCTTCGCGGAGGGCCGCGAACACGGTTATCTGCTGAAGAAGCCGGACGGCGGCGTCTGGCAGTGGGACCTGTGGCAGCCGGGCATGGCGCTGGTGGACTTCACCAACCCGGACGCCTGCGCCTGGTACGCGGGCAAGCTGGAGGCCCTGCTCGCCATGGGGGTCGACTGCTTCAAGACCGACTTCGGCGAGCGCATCCCCACCGACGTCACGTACTTCGACGGCTCGGACCCCGAGCGGATGCACAACTACTACACCTACCTCTACAACAAGACCGTCTTCGACGTGCTGAAGAAGCACCGCGGCGAGGGCGATGCGGTCGTCTTCGCCCGCTCGGCGACCGCGGGCGGCCAGCAGTTCCCGGTCCACTGGGGCGGCGACTGCGAGGCCACGTACGAGTCCATGGCCGAGTCGCTGCGCGGCGGGCTCTCGCTGGGCCTGTCCGGCTTCGGCTACTGGAGCCATGACATCGGCGGCTTCGAGGGCACGCCCGAACCGGCGCTGTTCAAGCGCTGGACCGCCTTCGGACTGCTCTCCTCGCACAGCAGGCTGCACGGTTCCTCCTCGTACCGGGTGCCGTGGCTGTTCGACGAGGAGGCGGTGGACGTGCTGCGGCTGTTCACCCGCCTCAAGCTGCGCCTGATGCCGTATCTGTACGAGGCGGCGCGCACCGCGCACACCGACGGCACCCCGATGATGCGTGCCATGGTCCTCGAATTCCCCGACGACCCGGCCTGCGCGCATCTGGAACGCCAGTACATGCTGGGTCCCGATCTGCTCGTCGCGCCGGTCTTCTCCGACGACGGGGACGTCTCGTACTACGTGCCCAAGGGCACCTGGACCCACTTCCTGACCGGGGAGAAGGTCACCGGGCCCCGCTGGGTGCACGAGCGGCACGGTTTCCTGAGCGCGCCGGTGCTGGTGCGTCCCGGGGCCGTGATCCCGGTCGGCGCGGCCGACGACCGGCCCGACTACGCGTACGAGGACGGGGTGACGCTGCGGGCGTACGAGCTCGCGGACGGCGCGGAAGTCACGGTACGTGCCGGGACCGCCACGTTCACCGTCGTACGGGACGGGGACGCGGACGGGGACGCTCTGCGTACGACGCCCGGCGAGGGTGTCGCCCCCGGCAGCTGGTCCACCGAGCTGCACTGAGCCAGACGGACATCACAGACATCATGGTCAAGATCACAGATGTGGCTCGGCACGCCGGGGTCTCCGCGAGCACCGTCTCGTACGCCCTGAGTGGCAAGCGCCCCATCTCCGAGAAAACCCGCCGCCGCATCGAGGCGAGCATCCTGGAACTGGGTTACCGGCCGCACGCGGGGGCCCGCGCGCTCGCCAGCAGCCGCTCCAAGGTGCTGGCCCTGGTGGTGCCGCTGCGGGCCGGCATTCATGTCTCCGTGGTCACGCGGTTCGCGGTCGCCGTGGTGACGGCGGCACGGCGCTACGACCACGATGTGCTGCTGCTCACACAGGAGGAGGGCGAGGACGGACTGCGCCGGGTCGCCGACAGCGCGCTCGTCGACGCGCTGATCGTCATGGACGTCCAGCTCCACGACACGAGGCTGCCGCTGCTGCGCAGGCTGGACCGGCCCTCCGTCCTGATCGGCTTCCCCGCCGACCCGGCCGGGCTCACCTGCATCGACCTCGACTTCCAGGCCGCGGGCGAGGTCTGCGTGGAGCAGCTGGCGCTGCTGGGTCACCGCTGTGTGGCGCTGGTCGGTTCGCCGCCCGCCGTGTATGTACGGGAGACGGGCTTCGCGCAGCGCGTGGTCCGCGGCTTCACGGCTGCCGCCGACCGGCATGGGCTCACCTCGTCCGTACACCCGTGCGAGGCGACACCGGCGGCGGCGCGGGAGCTGGCCGAGCGGCTGCTGCGCGGGCATCCGGCGCTGACGGGTGTGGTCGTCCACAACGAACCGGTGGTGCAGCCGCTGATCGAGGCCTTCCAGGCGCTGGGCCGGCGGGTGCCGCAGGACATGTCGGTGGTGGCGATCTGCCCGGACGAACTCGCGGTGCGGGGCCCGCTGCCCTTCACATCGGTGGCGATCCCGGGGGCCGAGGTGGGTGCCGGGGCGGTGGATCTGCTGATGCGGAAGCTGGCGGGGGTCCAGGTCCCGGAGGCGACGCTGCTGGCGCCGCGTCTGACGCTGCGCGCGTCGACGGCTCCGAGACAGGACTGATACGACGAAGGCCCGGCTGTCCGTGGGGACAGCCGGGCCTTCGTCTTCAAGCATCAAACATGGGAATCGTGGAGATGGCGGGAATCGAACCCGCGTCCAACGGTGCAGAATCAGGGCTTCTCCGAGTGCAGTTCGCTGCGCTTTTCTCGGCCCCGGAGATCACGCGAACAAGTCTCCGACGGGCTCAGTCACTGTTTGATTTCCCTCCAGGCCCCGTGACCGGGTCTAGAGGTTTAGTTCCCTAGTTGATGCCAGGATCCGGGTCGGGAACAGCCCCGGGCTGACACTCCGCAGAGTCTTCGCTTAGCTGCTGATTAGGCAGCGAGGGCGAAGGCGGAGGAATCGCGCTTAGAAGTGGCGATTATTGTTTGCGACATATGGTTAACGAGATCATTGCCGCTTCCTCGACTCGCTTCCCCTGCTTCGACATCCGCTGTCGAAACCGATCATCCCCATGTTGATTTTTCAAGGTGGTGCCTGGTGGTGCCTGCCCCGTCTCCGGGGCGTAGGCGCCATCGTACGTTAACAGCGCAGGACGGTGCCAGCATATTCCCGGGGGCCGACCCGCGAGCGGATCAGGCCCGCTGCCGCCGCTTCACCGCCGAGATCGCGCGGTCCGTCTCCCGCCGGTCCTGCTTCTCCCGCAGCGTCTGCCGCTTGTCGTACTCCTTCTTGCCCTTGGCCAGCGCGATCTCGATCTTGGCCCGGCCGTCCTTGAAGTACATCGCCAGCGGCACGATCGTGTGCCCCGTCTCCTGCGACTTCGACTCCAGCTTGTCGATCTCCAGCCGGTGCATCAGCAGCTTCCGCTTGCGCCGCGCGGCATGGTTGGTCCAGGTGCCCTGCGTGTACTCGGGGACGTGCACGTTGTGCAGCCACGCCTCGTGGCCGTCGATCTGGACGAAGCCGTCCGTCAGCGAGGCACGCCCCTGGCGCAGCGACTTCACCTCGGTACCCGTCAGCACGAGACCGCACTCGTAGGTGTCGATGATGAGGTAGTCGTGCCGCGCCTTCTTGTTCTGCGCGATCATTTTGCGCCCTGTTTCCTTAGCCATAGTGCGTTCATTTTCGCACTAAGACCCGCCCCCGAGGCCACTCAATACTGTCTGGGCCTGTTCCTCGGGCTGTTCGCCCGCCGCGAGGTCCGGTGTGATGCCCGTGCCGTCGACGTCGTGGCCCGCCGGAGTGCGGTAATGCCCGACGGTCAGTTCGGCCACCGAACCGTCCGGCAGGCGGCTGGGCATCTGCACCGAGCCCTTGCCGAAGGTGCGCGAGCCGACGGTGATGGCCCGGCCCCGGTCCTGGAGCGCCCCGGTGACCAGCTCGGCGGCGCTCATGGTGCCGCCGTCGACCAGCGCGACCACGGGCCTGTCGGTATCCCCGCCCGGCGCCGCGTACAGCGCGCGCTGCTCGCCCCGCATGTCGTACGTGGCGACCAGGCCGCCGTCCAGGAAGGCCGAGGCGGCCGTGACGGCCTCGGTGACCAGGCCGCCGGCGTTGCCCCGCAGATCGAGCAGAACCCCGGCGCCCTCGGGGGCGTCCCGCACCGCGTCGCGTACGCGCGTGCCCGAGCCCTTGGTGAAGGAGTCGACCTTGATCACGACGGCCCCGCCGTCGAGGCGGTGGACGGTGACCGGTTCGATGGTCAGCGTGGTGCGCCGAAGCGCCTCGGCCCAGATCCGGCCGTCGCGCTCCAGGCCCAGGACCACGCGCGTACGGTCCCCGCCGCGCAGCAGCGCCACGACCTCGGTGACGGGGCTGGACTCGATCCGGCGGCCGTCGATCGTACGGAGCCGGTCGCCCGCCCTGATGCCCGCCTTGGCGGCCGGGCCGCCGGGCTGGACCCGGGTGATCTCCACCCGGCCTTCGGCGGCGCGCCTGGCGCTCACGCCGACGCCGGTGTACTCGCCGTCGAGGGCCTGCTCGAACTCCTCGTACTCGTCCTTGTCGTACACCGCGCTCCAGCGGTCCCCGCTGCGGCTGACGACGCCCTCGGCCGCCTTCGTGGCGGACTTGCCGTCGGCCATGGCCTCGGTGGCGGCACGGGTGACGGCTTCGCCGTCGACGGTCGCGGCGGCAGCGGCGGCGCGGACGGACGGCGGGCGGGCGGCTTCCTCGTCGTCGCGCGGCAGGTGGTCGGTGGCCGCGGCGGTGGCGAGCACGCTCGTGAAAAGCAACGTCAGGGCCGCCCCGCGGCAGATGCCGCGGGGCCGAGAGCTGAACTCCGGGCCCGGCATGGCGCCGAGTCTAGGACAACGCCGAGCACCGGACGGCTGGTTGGCGGTACCACGCCAAGGGCGCTTGTCACACCTTGAGGTACTTGCGCAGAACGACGAAAGCGGCCATGGCGGGCATCAGCAGCCCGATCGCGATCACGAGCGGCAGCTTGGTGAGCACCGCGTCCCAGCCTATGAAGTTGACGAGTGGCATCTTGTCGGCAAGCGCCAGACCGTGATCGATCATGAAGTAACGGCCCACCATCAACAGGCCACAGGCGACCACGCCCCCCAGCAGACCGGCGAAAGCGGCCTCCATGATGAACGGCAGCTGGATATAGAAACTGGAGGCTCCCACCAGCCGCATGATGCCGGTCTCACGCCTGCGGCTGAACGCCGAAACACGCACGGTGTTGACGATCAGCATCAGGGCGATCACCAGCATTAGCCCCATCACGCAGATCGCGGCGACCCGCATGCCCTTCATCATCTCGAAGAGGCTGTCCAGGGTGTCGCGCTGATCCTGGACGGACTGCACACCGTCCCGGCCGGCGAAAGCCGTGGTGACCACCTTGAACTTCTCCGGATTGTCCAGCTTGACTCGGAACGACTCCTGCATCTGGTCCGGCGTAAGGATGGTGGCGATGGGAGTGTCGCCGTACTCCTCCCGGTAGTGCTTGTACGCCTCTTCGGCCGTCTCGTGATGGACGGTCGAGACGATGTCCATCTTCTTGAGGTCGCCCTCGATCTGCTGCTTCTGCTGAGCGGTGACAGCGCCCTTGGCGCACTTGGGCGTCGTCGCCGCGTCATTCTTGTTGCAGAGGAAGATCGAGACGTTGACCTTGTCGTACCAGAAGTCCTTCATCGTGCTGACCTGCTGGCTCATGAGCAGAGCACCGCCGAAAAGGGCCAGCGAAAGGGCTACGGAGACAATCACGGCGAAGGTCATCGTGAGATTGCGGCGGAGACCGACACCGATCTCCGAGAGTACGAACTGGGCGCGCATGGCGAGTCTTTCAGCCTTTCAGTCGGGTCGCTCTACGTGCTCAGTGCTGGTAGCCGTAGACGCCGCGAGCCTGGTCGCGTACGAGACGGCCCTGTTCGAGTTCGATGACGCGCTTGCGCATCTGGTCGACGATGTTCTGATCGTGCGTCGCCATGATCACGGTGGTGCCGGTGCGGTTGATCCGGTCCAGCAGCTTCATGATGCCGACGGAGGTCTGCGGGTCGAGGTTGCCGGTCGGCTCGTCCGCGATCAGCAGCATGGGGCGGTTGACGAAGGCCCGCGCGATCGCGACGCGCTGCTGCTCACCGCCGGAGAGCTCACCGGGCATCCGGTCCTCTTTGCCGCCGAGACCGACGAGATCGAGGACTTGGGGCACGGCCTTGCGGATCTCACCGCGCGGCTTGCCGATGACTTCCTGCGCGAACGCCACGTTCTCGGCGACGGTTTTGTTGGGGAGAAGCCGGAAGTCCTGGAAGACGCAGCCGAGCTGGCGGCGTATCTGCGGCACCTTCCAGTTGGACAGGCGGGCCAGGTCCTTGCCGAGAACATGGACCATGCCCTGGCTGGCGCGCTCCTCGCGCAGTACGAGACGGAGGAAGGTCGACTTTCCGGAACCGGACGAGCCCACGAGGAAGACGAACTCTCCCTTGGCGATGTCGAGTGAGACTTCGCGCAGGGCTGGGCGGCTCTGCTTGGGGTAGGTCTTGGAGACGCTGTCGAATCGGATCACGGGTGCACCACGGTCGGCAGGGAATAGGTGTGCGTGACCTTACGCGACGGTGGATGGGGCGCGCAGTCGGCGTCCAGGGTTGCGTCTTTTGTCCGGTCGGAGAACGGGTATCGGCCGGTATCAGCCGCCGAGGAGCGCCGAAACTCGCGTCAGCTGGCACAGTGATAGGGGAACGCAGGGGAACAGTGGCGTTTCCCGGAGCGTTGTCATAAGAGAACTGTGCTCACGGTCCGCGTCTGCGGCGCCGGCGCGCGGGAGGAGGAAAGCGCATGACCTACGACCGACTGGTGTGCGCGAACTGCGCGGCCCCTGTGGTGGAGGGCCGCTGCCCGGTCTGCCGGGCGAACCGCGAGCGGCTGCAGCAGGAGGGCCCCTTCGGCGGCCTGAGCCCGGTGGCGGTGCTGACACTGCTGGTGCTGCTGATAGCGGCGGTGGTGCTGGTGGCGGCGCAGCAGACCGCGTAAGACGTACGGACGGACGTACGGAAGGGCCCGGAGTGCATCAGCACTCCGGGCCCTTCCGTACGTGCACGTGCTTTATCGCTGTCGCTTAGGCGACGGTACGGCCGCCACCAACGAGACGCGGCAGCATACGGAAGCCGATGCCACCGGCGATCATGGTCGCGGCGCCGATCAGCAGGAACGTGGTCTCGGCGGCGCCGGTCTCAGCCAGCTCCTCCTTGGCCACGCCCTGCTCGACCGGCTGGGAGCCGGCGCTGTCGGTGTCGGTGTTGTCGACGCACTCGGCACCGTCGAGGTCGACGGTGCAGGTACCGGCGTCGTCACCGTCGTCGTTGCCGTTGCCCGGGTTGCCGGTGGGCTGGTCCGTCGGCTTGTCGGTCGGCTTGTCCGTCGGCTTATCGGTGGGCTTGTCCGTCGGCTTGTCCGTCGGCTTATCGGTGGGCTTGTCGGTCGGCTTGTCCGTCGGCTTGTCCGTCGGCTTGTCCGTCGGCTTGTCGGTCGGCTTGTCGGTCGGCTTGTCCGTCGGCTTGTCCGTCGGCTTGTCCGTCGGCTTGTCCGTCGGCTTGTCCGTCGGCTCCGTCGCACCCGGGTCCGGGATCTCGGTGGGGTCCGCGTCGATACCGATACCGGCGTCAATGCCGTTCGCGTTGGCGTTGGCGCTCACTTCGAGGCCACCGGCGTTGATGTCGACACCAACGGCGGAAGCGACTCCGGCGGCGGTGAGCGAGGCACCGGCGGCAATCACGGCGCCGGCTGCTATCCGCGCTACACGGATCCGCATCTTCTTGGTCATCTGGCTGCTACCCCCAGTAGCTAATCGTGAATGGAGCAGCGTCCGGGGCAACTGCCGCTGGGGGTATTGCGCTTGGCCCCCGAACGCACGCGCCCCAGAGAAACGCATGCCGCGCGTCAGCCTTCCCAAGATTGGTAAACGCGTCAAGGTCGTTTGCGTGCGCGATGTCCGGAATCGGGCCACTTGCCTGGCCTGCACGGATGCAACTGTGACATAAAAAGGAACTGCCACCTGGGCGGCGGCAGTTCCCTTGTCGACAAAGCGACCTGAATATGACCCTCTACTTCTCCTGCTGCTTGCGCCAGCGAATGCCCGCTTCGAGGAATCCGTCGATCTCACCGTCAAGTACCGCTTGCGGGTTGCCGACTTCGAACTCCGTGCGCAGATCCTTGACCATCTGGTACGGGTGCAGAACATATGAACGCATCTGATTTCCCCAGGAGTTGCCGCCGTCGCCCTTGAGGGAGTCCATCAATGCCTGCTCCTCCTGGCGGCGGCGCTCAAGGAGCTTGGCCTGCAGGACGTTCATCGCGCTCGCCTTGTTCTGGATCTGGGAGCGCTCGTTCTGACAGGAGACGACGATGTTGGTCGGGATGTGCGTCAGCCGCACCGCGGAGTCGGTGGTGTTGACGCCCTGACCACCGGGGCCGGAGGCGCGGTAGACGTCGACGCGCAGCTCGGTCTCGTCGATCTCGATGTGATCCGTCTTCTCGACGACGGGCAGCACCTCGACGCCCGCGAAGGAGGTCTGGCGGCGGCCCTGGTTGTCGAAGGGCGAGATGCGCACCAGGCGGTGGGTGCCCTGCTCGACGGAGAGCGTGCCGTAGGCGTACGGCGCCTTCACCACGAAGGTGGTCGACTTGATGCCGGCCTCTTCCGCGTACGAGGTCTCGTAGACCTCGCTGGGGTAGCCGTGCCGCTCGGCCCAGCGCAGATACATGCGCTGCAGCCGCTCGGCGAAGTCGGACGCGTCGACGCCTCCGGCCTCGGCGCGGATGTTGACGAGCGCCTCGCGCTCGTCGTACTCGCCGGACAGGAGCGTACGTACTTCCATCTCGTCCAGCGCCTTGCGGACGGCGGCGAGCTCGGATTCGGCCTCACCCAGGGCGTCCGCGTCATCCTCGTCCTGAGCGAGCTCAAAGAGGATGGAGAGGTCGTCTATCCGGCCGCGCAGGGTCTCGGTCTTGCGCAGCTCGGCCTGGAGGTGGGAAAGCTTGCTGGTGATCTTCTGCGCCGCGTCCGGGTCGTCCCAGAGGGAGGGCGCCGCGGCCTGCTCCTCAAGCACGGCAATGTCGGCCCTCATCTTTTCGAGGTCCAGGACGGCCTCGATCGACCCCATGGTCGAGGAGAGGGACTTCAGCTCTTCGGATACATCGACGACTGCCACAGGTCCAGCGTAACGGCACGGCGGACAGAACCACGCTGGCCCAGCATGAAGAGGGCTCGCTGCCGCCTGGGTCCTGGGCCCGTAGCCGACGGGGGAGGGTTTCAACAGAGAGCCAGGGTCGATGGTGCGCTGCACCTTGGGAGCAGCCGTGGGTCAAGCCGCAGAGGAACGTCCATCCGGCGACGCCTCACCAGGCGGGCGATCGCCGTGCGCGGTGAAGACGAATCCGGAGGCATCGCCGTCCAGGTCAATGGTCAGCGACGCGTCCAGGGCCTTGGCCAGGCGCGTCAGCAGGGGCAGGGTCGGCACGGAATCGCCGCCCTCGATATTGGAGACCTGCGGCTGGGTCATCTCGGCGCGCCGGGCCAGTTCGGTCTGCGAGAGGCCCAGCGCGGTTCGCCTGTCATAGACGGCCTGGCCGAGCGCGAACGCATACCCGGCCTCGGTGTAAGCGGGGGACTCCTCAACCGTCTCACCCAGGAGCTTCCTGGTCCGCCGAGTCTTCCACTGGGAGTGGTTCACGGCTTCTCCTCCTTGATCCGGTCGTAGCCGTGCTGGGCGGGATCATGATCCGCTTGGCACAGCTTCTGGGCCTGCTGGGCGCGCTCGACTTCGGCGGCCTCGCGCTGTCTGGTCTTGCGGAACACCGTCAGCAGCACGATGCGCCGACCGGGTGCGAGCCAGTACGTGACACGCACGGCGTTGCCGTTCACGGTGAAGCGCAGCTCGCGGACCTTGCCACCGAGGTGGCGAGAGTAGGGCTCGCCCAGAGTCGTCGGCTCCGCCGCGAGCATGTCGGCTGCCCGTTCGGCCTTGTCGTACTGGCCATCCGGCAGAAGCTCCAGCCACTGCCGAACCTCCGACTCGATCTCGATCTGTCAGGACTCGGTCACAGACCGCGACTATATAGAAATCCATATGACGCCGCAGGGCGGCGGTGTTGCCCCCTGGTTTTCGAATTTCACTCTATGCATCACAGCGGTGACAATCCGCAGCTAATCTCAATGAGGTACGCGCACCACAACAGATGGGCAGCACAAGGAGGTTGAACCATGGCCAACGCTTCACGGCAGGCGGCTTGGGAGTTCTTCGGCACGGAGTTGAAGCGGTGCCGGGAGGAGGCGGGAATCACGCAGGCGGCGCTGGGCCTGCGGGTTTTCGTGTCCGGCGGGTACATCGGGCAATTCGAACAGGCCATTCGGAAGCCGCAATTGGATGTGGCACAGCGGATCGATGAGACGCTGAAAACCGGAGGCCTTTTCGAGCGGATGTGCCGGAAGCTGATCAACGACCGGCGGTACGCCGACTACTTCGCTCCGGTGGCGGAGCTGGAGCGGCTGGCGACGAAGATCTGCGAGTTCGCGCCGACGGTGGTGCCGGGTCTCCTGCAGACGCCTGCGTACGCACGGGCGGTCACGGTCGCGGCCAATCCGTTCGCCGCCAAGGAGTACGTCGACGAGACCGTCGGGGCCCGGCTTGAGCGGGCGGGCATCCTCAAGGACGCTACAAGGCCCGAGTACTGGGTGGTGCTGCACGAGTCGGTGCTGCGCATCCCGGTCGGCGGCCCAACCGCCATGGCGGAGCAACTGGAGCGCATCGCCACGCTGGCGCGGGAGTCGACGGTGCTGGTGATGGTGGTCCCGTACGCGGTGGGAGCCTGCGCCTCCATGGGCGGGATGCTGACGCTCATGGAGTTCGAGGACGCGCCACCAACCGCCTATACAGAGACCTCGTTTTCGGGGGAGCTGGTGGACGATCCGGCGGTGGTGAAGCGAGCCCAGCGCGCCTACGATCTGCTCAGGGTCGCCGCGCTGTCGCCGGAGGCGTCCCTGACCCTGCTGGAATCGGCGGCGGAGGACTACAGACGATGCGCGAGTACGACCTGAGCACCGCCCGCTGGCGGAAGAGCACCTACAGCAACGGCGAGGGCGGTAGCTGCGTCGAGGTGGCGTACGACTTCCCCGGCGCAGCCCCGTGGCGCAAGAGCACGCACAGCAATGGCGAGGGCGGCAACTGCGTCGAGGTCCTGGACAACGTCCCCGGCGTTATCCCCGTACGCGACAGCAAGACCCCCTCCGGCCCCGTCCTCGTCATCGGAGCCGCCGCCTGGACGGCGTTCGTCGGCAACGTCACCGGCTAGAGCGAGCCCTCACGAATCGTGCCCGCTCGGCCGGTGCGAGCCGCTCCGTCGCATAGCGCACGGTGATGCGCGGCAGCTCGGCGAGATGCCGTTCGAGGAACGCCACCATCAGCGGTCCGTCCCGGCGGCCGATCTCTCGCAGCATCCAGCCGAGCGCCTTGTGGATCAGCGGTTCCGGGTCCCGGCACAACGTGAGCGCCAAGCGAAGCGTCGGCTCGAAACGCCCCTCGCGTATCAGCGCCAGCGTGGCGACCACCGCGATCCTGCGGTCCCACAGCCACGACGACGCGGCCAGTTCGTCCAGGACATCCAAGGTGTCCAAAGGCCCGTCCACCAGCCACGGCCCGAGCACGACATGCGCGGAACCGTCCACCAGGTCCCAGTTGTCCACACAGTCGGTACGCGCCAGATAGAAGTCAACCAAGGCCTTACGGTCCGCAGCGTGCGACGCCGTCCGCACCCGCTCGGCCAGGACGAGGAGGCCGGCGAACCGCTCCTCGTGGACACGGCTGTGCAGCAGCACATCCACATCGTCAAGCACCATGTCCCGGTACGTACGGGCCAGCTCGCGCAGCACCGGCACGCGAACGCCGAGCAGTTCGTCGTCGTCCGCAGGGGTGAGCACCCGCATGTGCTGTGCCCGGATCCCGGGCTCCGCCAGATCCCGCAGCTCGGCCCGCAAAGCCTTGAGCGAAACGATCGTCATAACGGCGGAGGTTAGCGGGGCGCGACCTGGGACGCGCCCCGCTTCCCGCTACTTGACCGCCCCCGCCATCGCACCCGTAACGAATTGCCGCTGGAACGCGAAGAACACCGCCAGCGGGATGATCATCGAGACAAACGCGCCCGGCGCCAGCACATCGATGTTGTTGCCGAACTGCCTCACCTGCCGCTGCAACGCCACCGTGATCGGCGCGCTCTCCGAGTCCGCGAAGATCAGCGCGACCAGCAGGTCGTTCCAGACCCACAGGAACTGGAAAATGCCCAGCGACGCGATCGCCGGGCCGCCCAGTGGCATGACGACGCGCGTGAACAGGCGGATCTCACCCGCGCCGTCCAGCCTCGCCGCCTCCAGCAGCTCCCTCGGGATCTGCGCGAAAAAATTCCGCAGCAGAAAGATCGCGAACGGCAGACCGAACGCGACATGGAAAAGGATCACGCCGATCGTCGTCTCGAAGATCCCGATCTTGCCGAACAGCTTGGACACCGGCACCAGGGCCACCTGGACCGGGACCACGAGGAGGCCGACGACCGCCATGAACCACCAGTCGCGGCCCGGGAAGTCCATCCACGCGAAGGCGTAACCGGCCAGCGAGCCGATCACCACCACCAGGACCGTCGCCGGGACGGTGATCATCACGGTGGAGAAGAGCGAGTCCCTGATCTCCTCGTTCTCCAGCAGCGACGAGTAATTCTCGGTGGTGATCTGCGCCGGCGCGGTGAACACCTTCCACCAGCCGCTCGCGCTGATGTCGGTCGGCCCGCGCAGCGAGGACACCAGCAGCCCGAACGTCGGCATCAGCCAGAACAGGGCCACCAGGATGAGGAACACCCGCATCACGCCACCGCCCGCGCGGGCCGTGATACGCGCCGGAAGGGACTGCTTCGCCTTCACCACACCCACGGTCGTGGTCATCGGCGGGCCTCCCTTCGCATCCTGCGGATGTTAAACAGCATCACCGGGACCACCAGCAACAGCAGGACCACGGCGATCGCGCTGCCCACCCCGAGATCCGCGTCCGTGCCGAACGACGAGCGGTACAGCTGGAGCGCCAGCACATTCGCGTCGTCCTGCGCCGAGCCCGGCGCGATGATGAAGACCAGGTCGAAGATCTTCAGCACATTGATCATCAGCGTGACCAGGACGACCGCGAGCACCGGCGCCAGCAGCGGGACGGTGATTTTGCGGAAGACCTGCCACTCGTTCGCGCCGTCCACCCGGGCCGCTTCGAGGAGTTCGCGTGGCATGCCCGCCAGGCCCGCCGCGATCAGCACCATCGCGAAGCCCGCCCACATCCACACGTAACTGCCGATGATCGCCGGGGTGACGAACGAAGGGCCGAGCCAGTTGACGCCGTTGTACGGCTCCCGAAAGTTCTCGGCGGGCAGCCGGAGCAGCGCGCCGTCCGCGGACGCGGGCAGCGTGAACGTACCGTCCGCGCCCGCCTGTGCCGAGGCCACGACCTTGCCGTCCTTGACCGCCTCCACCTTGATGCCCTTGAGCCCGAGCTCCTTGGCGTCGATGACGTTCGGTTTGCCGCCGCCGCCCTTGGTGAAGTCCAGCCAGGCGGTGCCGGTGATCTTCTCCCCGTTTTTCGGTTCCGCCGCCTTCGCGGGCTCGGCGTCGGACGGCATCTTGGCCGGCGCGACGCCCACCAGCGGCAGCTGGACCGGTGTGCCCGCCGTGACCGGATCCTTGGTGACGAACGCCCCGCCGCCCCCCGCCTTCAGCGGAGCCGCGGGCAGCGGATGCGCCTTGGGGTACCCCGCCGACTCGGCGAAGGTGTCATGGACACCCACCCAGACCGCGTTGGCCACGCCCCGCTCCGGGTCCTGCTCGTAGACCAGCCGGAAGATGATGCCCGCGGCGAGCATCGAGATCGCCATCGGCATGAAGACGATCAGCTTGAACGCCGTACCCCAGCGGACCCGTTCGGTGAGCACGGCGAATATCAGGCCCAGCGCCGTCGAGACAGTCGGCGCGACCACGACCCAGATCGCGTTGTTCTTGACGGCGGTGAGGATGGTGTCCTCGGTGAAAATCGCCTTGTAGTTGTCGATCCCGGCGAAGCCGTTGCCGGACTGGTCGAAGAAGGACCGGTAGAGCGAGTACCCGATCGGGTAGACCACGAGCGCGCCCAGCAGCACCAGCGCGGGCAGCAGAAAGCCGACCGCGATTGTTTTACGCGTGCCTGTCACACTCTTACGTTTGTCGACGGGAGGCGTCGGAACCGCCGAACCCCCCGCAGCGGCCGCGGTGGTCACCGCGTCAGCTCTTGTACGCCTTGGCCGCGTCCGACTCCAGCCGCTGCTGGGCTCCGGCGACGTCCTTCGGGTTCTTCAGGAAGTCCTGCAAGGCCTTCCACTCCCCCTTGCCGGGCGTGCCGCCGAACGACTGCGGCATCTGGTCCGACATGTCGAAGCGGAAGTTGTCGCCCGCCGCGATCAGCGCCTTGGCGATGGCGCGCTGTACGTCATTGGGGTACGCGGAGAGGTCCAGCGACTTGTTCGGGGAGATGAATCCGCCCGACTCGGCCGAGATCTTGGCGGCGTCCGAGGAGGCGAGGAACGTCAGCAGCGCCTGGGCGCCCTTGCTGTCCTTCAGCGCCACGGCCGCGTCTCCGCCCGTCACCACCGGCGGCTGCGCGCCCACCGCGGGGAACGGGAACACCTTCGCGTCCGTACCGATTTTGGCCTTGGTCTGCGCGATATTGACCGTGACGAAGTCCCCTTCGAAGACCATCGCGGCCTTGGGCTGGTCGCCGCCGCTGAAGGTCTGGGTGACCGACGTCGGGAACTCCGTCTGGAGCGCGCCGTCCGCGCCGCCCGCGATGAGCGCGGGCTTGCCGAAGAGCTCACCGAGCGTCGTCAGCGCCGCCTTCACGGACGGATCGGTCCACTTAATCTTGTGCTGGGCCAGTTGGTCGTACTTCTCCGGGCCCGCCTGGGAGAGGTAGATGTTCTCGAACCAGTCGGTGAGCACCCAGCCGTCCGCGCCACCGACGGAGACCGGCGTGACGCCGGACGCGGAGATCGTCTCGGCCGTCGCCAGGAACTCCTTCCAGGTCTTCGGCTCCGTCGCGCCCGCGTTCTCGAAGACGGTGTTGTTGTACCAGATCAGGGACTTGTTGGCGGCCTTGTAGTAGACGCCGTACTGGGTGCCGTCGACGGCGCCGAGCTGCTGCCAGCCCGTGGAGTAGTTCTTCGCCAGCTGCGCCTTCGCCTCGGCGCCCACGGGCTTGGCCCACTTGCGCTCCACGGCCTGCTGGATCGCCCCGACCTGGGGCAGCATCGCCACATCGGGCGGAGCGCCGCCCGCGATCTTCGTACCGAGGAAGTTGACGATCGGGTCCTGCGCGGGCACGAAGGTGACCGTGGCGCCGGTGCGCTTCTCGAATTCCTTGAGGACCTTGGTGAAGTTCTTCTGCTCGGCGCCACTCCAGACCGCCGCGATCTGGAGCTTCTCGCCGTTCAGCCTGGGCAGCTGCACTGTCGAAGCGGATTGATTGCCGTTGGTCTCGTTGGGTGTCGCGTTGGCGCCGTCATCGTCGTCGCCGCAGCCGGCGAGGGCGAGTGCGAGGGCGCTGACGGCGGCGAACACCACCGAGATCCTGCCCGTGCGAAGAGTTGTGCGCATTGCTGCCCCGTCTCTCCCGTGCGCTGTCCCGAGCGCAGTCCCATGTCCTGTTCGGTGCGCGCTTCTCCGTGGCCTGTGGCTCCGTGCGCGCGCTGTGCTTCGTACGCTGCTCTGTACCTGACGTGTTCCGCGTCTTGTCCCGGACCGTGGTCCGAACCTTGGGCCCGAACCTTGGGCCCGAACTTCTCCTGTGGGCCTGCCCCGGCACCGACAGGTGTACGCCCGGTAGTCGGGTGCCGCAATACCGCACCAGGTGTCAACCAGCGTTTTGTGATGCCCTTGAGACGTGATGTCCGGTCAGTTGCCTCAGGGGTGAGCCGGAGTCAGCGGCGGAACCGGAGCGGCGTCCACCGACCGCGCGGCTCGCTCCAGGGCGCTGGCCAGCAGCGCCAGATCCGTCGGCCCGTTGCCCAGTTCCCGAACGGGCCTGCGGGTCGGCGGGTCGCCCATCCGGTCCCACTCCAGCACCACCACAGTGGGCCGTGAGGTCGCCGTACGAGGTATGCGTCCCGTCACCCGGCCGCTCTGGAACGGGGTCACCCTGCCATCCGGATGGCCGAGCCTGCCCCGCCCCGGAGCGGGGTCGTCCGGTCCGGGTGAGGCGGGCGGCACATCCAGCACGACCCGCAGCCGCGCGCCATGGGCCAGTTCAGTGTCGGCCGTACGGTCGGGGCGCGCGGAGGTCGCCACCAGATGTACGCCGAGCCTGTCGCCGTCCCTCGCCACGGCCTCCAGAGCGCGGACGACGGAACCGGCCGCGGGCCGCCCGGGGCTGCCGAGCGCCGGAGCGACCAGCGCGTCGAAGTCGTCCACCAGCACGACGAGGCGAGGAAGCGGGGCGGGCCCCTGCACCTTCGTACGGCCTCCGGCGCGCAGCCGAAGCGTGCCGGAGGAGGCAGAGTCGAGGTCGCCGCGCTGCTCGGCGGCGCCGGAAGGATGGCGGCCCGATTCCGGTGCCGCACCGGGCGCACGCTGGCCGACCATCCGGTCTGCCACCTCCCGCTGCGTGTGCCACTCGGCGAAGCCCACACTGCCCAGCAGCTCGGAGCGCCGCTTCAGCTCCGCCCCCAGGGCTTGGGCGAACGCCCGCATCCGCACCGGGTCCGATGCCACCAAGTGCTCGGTGACATGCGGCAGTTCCGTACAGGCGGCCAGTCCTTCACCGCGTTCGCCGCCCGCGCCGTCGACCAGCAGCAGACCGAGCCGGTCCGGGCGTCCCGCGGCGGCCAGGGAGGCCGCGACGGCGCGCAGCAGCTCGGTACGGCCGCTGCCCACCGGGCCCTCGATCAGCAGATGCGGGCCCTCCTCGGTCAGGTCCACGGCCAGCGAGCCGCGCGGACCCGCGCCCAGCACCAGCGTGCCATCGCTCGCGGAGGCCCAGCGCGCCATCAGGGAGGCGGGCGTCGCACGGGCGAGACCCAACTCGTCCAGCAGCCGCGCGGACCGGGGCAGCGCCACGGCCCGGCCGTGGTGCGCGCCCGTCCCCTCGGCGCGCAGCGGCGCCAGCGCGCGCCCGAAACGCTCCGCCCAGGCCGCCGACACCGCGTCCACCGCGGCCACCGTGCCATGCCCTGCGGGCTGCCCGCCGGCCGTACGCAGCAGCCGCAGCGCGGTCGCCACATCGCCGCTGAGCAGGGCGACCGCCCCGCACTCGCGGAAGGCGAGCGAGGCCGCGCACGCGCTCTCGTACGTCGCCGCGACCGGGGAGAGGGGCGAGGCGGCCTGGGTCTCGGCCAGACAGATCAGATGGATCCCGGCGGCGGCTCCGACACCGGCCAGCCGGGCGGTGGCCTCGCGCAGCGCGGCCGATCCGGGGTCGCCGTCGACGATGACGACGGTACGCGCGCCCTCGTACGCCGCGGCGGCCTCGGCGACGGCCCGGCGGTCGGCGCTGGGCCAGCTGGGGCCAAGCGGCCCGTCGTCCAGCCTGCGGGTCAGCTCGGCGGTGCGGGCAGTGGCCTGGTCCCGGTCGTACGCCACGAGCAGCCGGCAGTCCTGGCCGTGCGCGGGGCGCAGATGGGGCAGCCAGCCGAGCCAGGCCCATTCACTTATGCGCTCCTCCAGGCTCCGCGAGCGGTCCGTGGAGATCAGTACGAACTCCAGGTCCACGGGCGAGTGCAGCGCGGCGAGCTGCGCCACGGCGGATCTGGCCAGACCGGCCAGCCGTGGGCTGGGCCCGGCGAGCCCGAGCGAACCGGCCTCGCGCAGCCCCACGGTCACCGGCACGGAGGGCAGCTCGGCCCGGTCGGCGGTGCCGAGGCGGAGGACGAGGGACTCGGGATGGCGAGGCCCCCGCTCCCAGAGCCGGGGCCCGGGGCCGAGCGCGGTGAGCAGTACGGCGGCGGGGTCGGGCCAGCTGTCGACGAGCGGCGCGGCGGCGACCTGCGGCCCCGGCCGAGGCGCGACCTCGGCGACCTGCTCCTCCCGGACGCCGGCGAGCCGCCGCGCCCAGGCTCCTATGCCGCGCCGCCGGGTGACGCTGCTGGGCAGCTGCGTGCCGCGCGCGGGGGTGCCGTACGTGTTGAGGGTCGCGGCATCGCCGAGACCGGCGTGTGTCGGGGCGGTGGGTACGTACTGGGAGGGCACTCGGGGATGGATGCCGTCCGCCGGGCCGTATGCGTGGGACGTCGCCCCGTCGGGCGCGGAGCCGGTGCCGGTGCCGGAACCGCCGGGACGGGGCTTTTCTGCCTGGCTGTCTGCGCCCCGCCCCTGGCTGTACGCGCCGTGAGCCGACGCGTCTCCACCGGCCGCGCTCAGGCCCGGTCCGTACGGGTCAGGACCCGATCCATCCGTTTCGTTGGCGCCGGGGCCCGAACCGCCGGGACGTGGCCTGCCCGCCGAGCCGTAACCGCCAGGGCCGGATATGCCCGAACCCGAACCGCGACGAACCGCGCCGGGAGCGGGTGCGCCCGCCGAGCCGTACCCGCCGGGATCGGACTCCTCCTCGCCGTGCCCGCCACCCATCAAGCCGTGCCCGCCCGTGGCGGACCCGCTCGGCCGGGAACTGTGAGATCCGGACCTGTCTGCCGTGCCGGACCTGTCTGTCGGGCCGTACGTGCCGTGGGCTGTCCGGTCGGCATGAGCCGCGCCGGGATCGGGAGCGGGAGCGCCCGCTGAGCCGTACCGGCCGGAACCGTGGGAACCGGGCCCGCTTGCCGGGCCGTACGGACCGTGGGCCGACTCGTCGGCAGCAGCCGACCCGCCGCCCCCGTACCCATCGGAACGCGACCTGTCCGGACCGTACGCGCCAGAGCCGAAGCCGTCCGTGTCGTACCCGCCGGGGCCCGCCCCTCCCGGGCTGGACAGCCGGGAGCGCGTACCGCCGGGTTCGGACACGCTCCCCGGCCCGTGGGCACCAGGAGCCGCCCCGCCCGGTTCCTGCGACGCGGAGTCCGCCGGCCGGGTCACCCGCAGGTGCCCCTCGCCGTCCGGGGCCGTCGCCAGCGCGGGCGGGTTCTCGCCCGGGGCGACGCGGAGCGTCGACTCGCCCAGCCGCAGCAGCGCGCCCGCAGGCAGGTTCATCTGGCGCGCGCGAACGACCGTGCCGTCCAGCGTCGTGCCGTTCGTCGAGCCGAGGTCCTCGACCGTGACAGCGCCGTCGTCCCCGACCGTGACCGCGCAGTGCAGCCGCGATACGTCCGGGTCGTCCAGCGGTACGTCCGCGTCGGCGGAGCGGCCGATCGTGATCCGGCCGCCTTGCAGCAGATGCACCCCGCCCGCGTCGGGACCGGCGACCACCTGGAGCTGTGCGCAGGCGTCACTCCTGGGGGACTCGTCGGCGCTCGGGACCTGGAGGGAGAGCACCGCGCCGTCCACCAGCGGCGGCTCGCCCAGCGTCCGGGACTGCGCGTCTAGCCGCTCGCGGCCCGCGTACAGCACGACCGCGCCCGAGGCGTCGGGGCCGGAGACAGCCGTCGCCAGGCCGGAGGCCACCGCCGCCAGGGCCGTCCCGGCAGGCGCGGTGATCAGTACGTCGCACGCGCGTCCCGCGGAGGCATGCGCCGAGGAGTGTGAGGAGTGTCCCGAGGCCACGGACGACGCCGCGGATTGCCCGCCGCGCGGCGCGAGAACGGTCAGCCGGATCTGCATCGCCGTCAGCAATCCCTTCTGCGCGGAGTGCCCGGTGGGGGAGCCGCCCTGTGATCGCCCCCACCCGGCAGGTCGGCACGTGCCCCGGGTCCCCCGTACCCACGACTTCGTGCTGGGGGCATCCTCGCACCTGCCACTGACAACACGCCCGGGGATCACCCTTAAGTGATCTTGATTGGTCGGCTCTGGACGTAAAAATGCCTGGTTGCGATCCTGTCCGGAGCCTCTCTGAGGCGTACGGCACGCTCGGCCGGCAGCAGTCACGGCAGCAACCATCCGTACGACGCTCGCGTCTCTGTTCTGAACACCTCTCTGTTGCGACCGGCCAGTGGTCCATTCGGCGGCACTAAAGTGGGTCGGACACCCGGGCAGGGCAACAGTGATCCGGGACCACACGCAAGGACCACGATCAGCAGGGAGCGCATGACGTGCGGCCTGTAGGCAGCAAGTACCTCCTCGAGGAGCCCCTCGGGCGCGGCGCCACGGGCACCGTCTGGCGAGCGAGTCAGCGCGAGACCGCCGGCGCCGAGGCGGCCGTCGCGGGCCAGCCCGGCGAGACCGTAGCGATCAAGGTTCTCAAGGAAGAGCTGGCGAACGACCCGGACGTGGTGATGCGCTTCCTGCGCGAGCGCTCCGTCCTGCTCCGCCTCACCCACCCGAACATCGTGCGCACCCGCGACCTGGTCGTGGAGGGCGATCTGCTCGCCCTGGTCATGGACCTGATCGACGGGCCGGACCTGCACCGCTATCTGCGCGACAACGGCCCGTTCACCCCGGTCGCCGCCGCCCTGATGACCGCGCAGATCGCGGACGCGCTGGCCGCCAGCCACGCGGACGGTGTCGTCCACCGCGACCTCAAGCCCGCGAACGTACTGCTCAAGACCGAAGCAGACGGCCAGATGCACCCGATGCTGACCGACTTCGGCATCGCGCGCCTCGCGGACTCGCCGGGACTGACCCGTACGCATGAGTTCGTCGGCACGCCCGCGTATGTGGCGCCGGAGTCCGCCGAGGGCCGTCCGCAGACCTCCGCCGTCGACATCTACGGCGCGGGCATCCTGCTGTACGAGCTGGTGACCGGCCGGCCGCCCTTCGCGGGCGGCACGGCTCTCGAAGTGCTCCACCGGCACCTCAGCGAGGAGCCGCGCCGCCCCACCACCGTGCCCGAGCCGCTGTGGACCGTCATAGAGCGCTGCCTGCGCAAGGAGCCGGGCGAGAGGCCCAGCGCGGAGAACCTCGCCCGGGCGCTGCGTACCGTCGCCGCCGGTGTCGGCGTGCACTCCTCATCCGCCCAGATCGACGCCGCGCTGGGGGTCGCCGCGCTGCTCGGGCCCGACCCGGCGCCCGCCGCGGTGCCGCAGGACCCGGGCGCCGCCGATCCGACGCAGGTCCTGCCGAGCAACGCCGGTTCGTACGATCCGAACGGCGCGACCAGCGTCATGCAGCAGACCGGGCTCCCGCCCAACGGCGCCGACCCGACCTCGGTCATGCCGCCCGTACCGCCGGGCGAGCCGCGTCCGGAGGACCCGCACCCCTGGCAGTCCCAGCTCCAGGCGGCCCGCGACCGCAACGACCAGACGCAGGTCCAGTACCTCGACCCGAGCGAGGATCCGCTGCGCCGCCGCCCGCAGCGCCAGCAGCAACGGCCGCAACAACAGCAGCCCCCGCAGCACCAACAGCGCCCGCAACACCAGCAGTACGGGCAGCAGCCCCAGCAGCCGCAGCCGTACCCCCAGCCCCAGCGCTACCAGCAGCCGCCTCAGCCCCAGCCTCAGCCGCCGCGGCGCCAGCAGTACGCCCCGCCGCCCCAGCAGCAGCAGTACGCGCCCCCGCAGGCTCCGCCGCCCCAGCAGCCCGCGGGCCGCCAGCCACGGCCGCCGCGTCAGCCCAGCCCCAACCGCATGCGGATCCCCGGCCTGGGCTGTCTGAAGGGCTGCCTGTTCACGGTGCTCCTGCTCGTCGTCGCGAGCTGGCTGATCTGGGAACTGACCCCGCTTCAGGGCTGGATCTCGGAGGGCAAGAGCTACTGGGAGGCGGTCGGTGACGGCATTTCGAAGGTCACGGACTGGTTCTCGGACCTCGGCAGCTCGGACGGCGGCTCGGGCGGGACCGATGGCGACACCGGAACGGACTCCCGCAACAACTGACAGCCGCTCTGGCCAGTAGTGTCAGCCGTCGGCGCCGGACAACGGCGACCATGCAGCTTTGTCGACTTCTGCGGCCGATTTACGCCGCAGAGGTGAAGGTTCGCGCCATCCTGGGCACACAGCCCCCCGATGCCCGCGTACTTTATGGGCAACGCCAGCCGCTGAGGGAGCAGTCTTGGCACGGAATATCGGCAGCCGTTACACCGCCCACCAGATCCTGGGGCGGGGCAGCGCCGGCACGGTGTGGCTCGGCGAGGGACCCGAGGGACCCGTCGCCATCAAACTGTTGCGCGAAGACCTGGCCTCGGACCAGGAGCTCGTCGGGCGCTTCGTCCAGGAGCGCACGGCCCTGCTCGGACTCGACCACCCCAGGGTCGTCGCCGTCCGCGACCTCGTCGTGGACGGCAACGACCTCGCGCTCGTCATGGACCTCGTACGCGGCACGGACCTGCGCACCCGCCTCGACCGTGAGCGCCGTCTCGCGCCCGAGGCGGCCACCGCGATCGTCGCGGACGTCGCGGACGCCCTCGCGGCCGCCCATGCGGCCGGGGTCGTCCACCGCGACGTCAAGCCGGAGAACATCCTCCTCGACATGGAGGGCCCGCTCGGTCCGGCCGGGTCCCATCCGGCGCTGCTCACCGACTTCGGCGTCGCGAAACTGATCGACACCCCGCGCCGCACCAAGGCGACCAAGATCATCGGCACGCCCGACTATCTTGCGCCGGAGATCGTCGAGGGCCTGCCGCCGCGGGCCGCCGTGGACATCTACGCCCTCGCCACGGTGCTGTACGAGCTCCTCGCGGGCTTCACACCCTTCGGCGGTGGCCACCCCGGGGCGGTCCTGCGCCGCCATGTCACCGAGGCCGTGGTCCCGCTGCCCGGCATCCCGGACGAGCTGTGGCAGCTCATGGTCCAGTGCCTGGCCAAGGCCCCGGCATCCCGGCTGCGCGCCTCCGAGCTGGCCGCCCGTCTGCACGACCTGCTGCCGTTGCTCGCGGGCATGCCGCCGCTGGACGTGGACGAGCCCGATTCCGAGCCGCCCTCGGAGCCGTACGAGGATGTGGCGCACCACACCCCGGAGGAGGAGCCCCGCCGCCGCGGGGCGGTCCCGCTGGTCCCCGGCGCGGCCCCCGCGGACTCCAACCGCGACACCCACACCTCCATGCGCGTCCCGGCCCCGGACGAACTCGCGGGCGGAGCGCGGGGCACGGCCCGCGCGCCCCGCGCTCCGGGCCAACCGCGCCCGGGCTCGGCCCGTCACAAGTCCGGTACGGTCCGCAAACGCCGCATCACGCTCACGGTGGTGGCGCTGGTGCTGGCCGCGGCGGCTGGCGTCGGCGGCTGGCTGGCCACGACGAGCGACGCCGCGACGCAGCCGCCCACGCAGGACTCGAAACGGTCGGCGCCCTCGGGGCCGTAGCCGCCCGGTCGGACGGGAGCTTTGGCGGGACCTCGGTGGCAGAACTCTGTACATGGCGGGGACGGACTTCAGGACTACGAGATCCCGCCGCCTCCCCGATGCGTCTAGAAGATTCCTGAAGATCTTGCTCGGGCCGCCCGATTCACCCCGGATTGCCGGTAAATGTCAATCAGGTCGAACTGGTGCGACCCGGGCAAGATTTCAAGATCTTCATCGGCCTCCTAGCCATATGACTCAGCGTCCGAGATGACGGGCGTGATATCTCCGGCCGCGACAGATGCGGCGGCGGGGACCGCGGGCATGCGCTCTTCTTGATCGCCAGATGACTCTCCGTCCCAGGCCGCAGGATGCCCCGTGGCCGACTGGCAACCGCCCTGCACGGGCCCGCGGTACCTCGCCGCGCCCCCTGCCCCCTGCCCCCTGCCCCCTGCCCCCGAACGCAGGCCCGCAACGCGCGGCTCCCTGCCGGTCGCACACCCGCAGCCACCTCACCCGACAGCCGAGTCCGCCGAGCCAGGGCCGCGCAGCCCTCAGGGCCCACCGGGGCGCGGCCCGCACCCGGTCGCGCCACGCTCACGGCCGGTCACGCCCGCAGCGCCGCCACCGCCGACCTCGCCAGGTCGTCCAAGTAGCCCTTCGGCAGCTCCTCCCGCACCACCACGAGCCGCCAGTACAGCGGTCCCACCATCAGGTCCAGCGCCCTGCCCGGGTCCGTCGCCTCCGGGAGTTCGCCGCGGGAGACCGCGTCCCTGACCACCCGCGCCGCCACCCCCTGCTGGCCGTCCAGCAGCGCCGCCTTGATCGCGTCCGCGATTTCCGGGTGGCGCACCGACTCCACCAGCAGGTCCGGGATGACCTGCGAGGCCACCGGATGGCGCAGCGCGTGCGACGCCACTTCGAGCAGCGCCCGTACGTCGCCGTACAGCGAACCTGTCGCCGGCGCGGGCAGGCCCTGCGCCGCGAACGCCGAGACCAGGTCCAGTACGAGCGAGAGCTTCGACTTCCACCGCCGGTAGACCGCCGTCTTGCCGACGCCCGCCCGCCGTGCGATCCCCTCGATCGACATCCGCGCGAAGCCGACCGCGGCCAGCTCCTCGAAGACGGCCGCGCGGATCGCGTCGGTCACATCCTCCCGGAGCACCGCGGCTCCGGCCGGTACGCGACGTGGGGTTCCAGGGGCGGGGTCGGTCGTCATGCGCACGAGCATAGCGTGACGACGAGACGGTTGCGTTGCGACGTAACGACGCCCTACTCTCCACGTAGCGACGAAACGGTCCCGTCCCGTCGTCCAGTGGAAGTCGTCCTGCGGAAAGGGAGCACTGTGAGCAGCAGCCAGACCACCGTGAGGTCACAGCCACCGGAAACCGATCTCGCCGCGCTCGCCGCCCGCCACGGCCTCACCGTCAGCGGCGCCCGCCCCCCTCTCCGCGACTACACCCGGCAGCTCTGGTCCCGCCGCCACTTCATCGTCGCGTTCGCCACCGCCCGGCTGACCGCCCAGTACAGCCAGGCCAGAATGGGTCAGATCTGGCAGATCATGAACCCGCTCCTCAACGCGACCGTCTACTACTTCATCTTCGGCGTGATCCTCGGCACCAGCAAAGGCGTGCCGGACTTCATCCCGTTCCTCGTCACCGGCGTCTTCATCTGGACCTTCACCGCCAGCTCCGTGCTGGCCGGCACCCGCGCGATCTCCGGCAACATCGGCCTCGTACGCGCCCTGCACTTCCCCCGCGCGAGCCTGCCCATCGCCATCGCGCTCCAGCAGCTTCAGCAGCTGCTCTTCTCCCTCGCCGCGCTGCTGGTGATCCTTGTCGCGGTCGGGGAGCTCCCCCGGGTCAACTGGCTGCTCGCCGTCCCGGCACTGCTCCTGCAGGCCCTCTTCAACACCGGCCTGTCGATGATCATGGCGCGGCTGGCCAGTCGTACCCCGGACATCGCTCAGCTCATGCCGTTCATCCTGCGCACCTGGATGTACGTCTCCGGCGTGATGTGGTCGATCGACAAGGTCCTCAGCCATGACGACCTGCCGCACGTCGTGAAGCTGGCGCTGCAGTGCAATCCGGCCGCCGTCTACATCGACCTCGTGCGCTTCGCGCTCATCGAGAGCTACGGCGCCGCCCAACTCCCCCCGCACGTGTGGGCCCTCGCCATCGCCTGGGGCGTGCTGTTCGCGGCCGGGGGATTCCTGTACTTCTGGACAGCAGAGGAGGAGTACGGCCGTGGCTGACTCCCGCGTACCCACCGTCGTCGTCGACGGCGTCCACATCACGTACCAGGTGCACGGCGCCCGCGGCGGCAAGGCCGGGACTCCCGGCGTACGGGAGGTGCACGCCGTCAAAGGCGTCAGCTTCGCCGCGTACAAGGGCGAGGCCATCGGCCTGATCGGCTCCAACGGATCCGGCAAGTCGACCCTGCTCAAGGCGATCGCGGGCCTGTTGCCGCCCTCCCGGGGCAAGGTCTTCACCCGCGGCCAGCCCGCGCTGCTCGGCGTGAACGCCGCGCTGATGGCCGATCTGACCGGCGAGCGCAATGTCGTACTCGGCGGGCTCGCGATGGGCATGACGCGCCATCAGGTCCGCGAGCGCTACGACGACATCGTGGAGTTCTCGGGGATCAACGACAAGGGCGACTTCATCTCACTGCCGATGCGTACGTACTCCTCCGGCATGGGCGCCCGGCTGCGCTTCTCGATCGCCGCCGCGAAGAGCCACGACGTCCTGCTGATCGATGAGGCGCTGTCCACCGGCGACGCCCGCTTCCGCCGCCGCAGCCAGCGGCGCATCGACGAACTGCGGGCGGAGGCGGGGACGGTCTTCCTGGTCAGTCACAGCAACGGGACGATCATCGAGTCCTGCGACCGCGCGCTCTGGCTGGAGGCGGGGGCGCTGCGGATGGACGGTCCCGCGGCGGAGGTCGTCGCGGCGTACGAAGAGTTCAACGCGCCGAAGAAATAATCGAGGGGCGTGCGGCACGGGATGCCGCACGCCCCTTTCTCCCCGTAACCCCTGGCTAGCTGGCTAGCTGTGCACCCGCAGCAACTGCCGCATCGTCCGCATCGCCACCGACAGATTCGCCAGATCGAACGTGTCCGACCCCTGGATCTCCTCCAGCGTCGCCCGCGCCCTCCCCAGAATCGCCGCGTTCCGCTCCTCCCACGTCTTGAACCGCTGCTCCGGCGTCGACGCGCCGTCGCCCACCGACAGCACGTCCGCCGTCAGCGCCGCGTGCGCCGCGTACAGGTCCTCGCGGATGGACGCCCGGGCCATCGACTGCCAGCGGTCGGCCCGCGGCAGCTCGATGATCCGGTCCATCAGCTGAGCGATCTGCAGCCGGTCACCGAGGTCGTAGTACACCTCCGCGACGGCCATCGGCTCCTTGTCCGTACGGTCCGCGATCGCGACGATGTCCAGCGTCGGGAAGGCGGACGAGAATCCGGCCACCCGCAGCGCCAGCTCCTGCGGAACGCCCTCCACGGTCAGCTCGTCCAGGATGCGCTGGTACCACTCCAGATCCGCGCCGCGCAGCATCTTCGGCAGCTCGGCCCAGACCTCCTCCACGCGGTCGGCGAAGAAGTCGATGGTCTCGGCGAGCTCCAGCGGCTGCGGACGGTTGCCCAGCAGCCACCGCGTACCGCGCTCGACCAGGCGGCGCGAGTGCAGCCGGATACGGGTCTGGATGTCGGCCGGGACGACATTGTCGAGCGCCTCGACGGCGTCCCACACCGCGTTCAGCCCGAAGATCTCACGGGCCGCTGTCTGCGCCCGTACGATCTCCTCGACCGACGCGCCCGTCTCCTCCCGCAGCCGGTGCAGGAAGGTCGAACCGCCCGTATTCACCGTGTCGTTGACCAGCACGGTCGTCACGATCTCGCGGCGCAGCGCGTGCCCGTCGATCGCCTCGGGGAACTTCTCGCGCAGCGGCTGGGGGAAGTACGCGTGCAGCAGCCGGCGCAGATACGGGTCGTCCGGCAGGCCCGTCCCGATCAGATCCTTCGCGAGCGTGATCTTGGTGTAGGCGAGCAGGACGGCCAGCTCCGGCTGGCTGAGTCCCTTACCCGCGTTGAGCAGTTCGCGGATCTGCCGGTCGGTCGGCAGGAACTCCAGCGCCCGGTTCAGATACCCGTCCCGCTCCAGCCGCCGCATGAAGCGCTGGTGGGCGTGGAGCAGCGACGGCGACTGCTTGACCGCGTTGGACAGCGCGATGTTCTGCGCGTAGTTGTTGCGCAGCACCAGCGCGCCGACCTCGTCCGTCATCTCGGCGAGCTGCTTGTTGCGCTGCTTGACGGTCATGTCGCCGTCCGTCACCAGGCCGTTGAGCAGGATCTTGATGTTCACCTCGTGGTCGGAGGTGTCCACTCCCGCGCTGTTGTCGATGGCGTCGGTGTTGATCTTTCCGCCGTGGCGGTCGAACTCGATCCGGCCGAGCTGGGTCAGCCCCAGGTTGCCGCCCTCGCCGACGACCTTGACCCGTAGGTCCTCGCCGTTGACGCGGATGGCGTCGTTGGCCTTGTCGCCGACATCGGCGTGGGTCTCGGTGGATGCCTTGACGTACGTACCGATGCCGCCGTTCCACAGCAGGTCCACCGGGGCCTTGAAGACCGCCTTCATCAGCTCGGCGGGTGTCAGCTTGGCGATCCCGGCCTCGATGCCGAGGGCCGCGCGCATATGGGCGTTGACCGGGATCGACTTGGCGGTACGGGGGAAGATGCCGCCGCCCTGCGACAGCAGCTTCTTGTCGTAGTCCGCCCAGGAGGAGCGGGGCAGCTCGAACAGGCGGCGTCGCTCGGCGTACGAAACCGCCGCGTCCGGCTTCGGGTCGATGAAGATGTGGCGGTGGTCGAAGGCCGCGACGAGCCGGATGTGCTCGCTGAGCAGCATGCCGTTGCCGAACACGTCGCCGGACATGTCGCCGACGCCGACGACCGTGAAGTCCTGGGACTGGGTGTCGTGGCCGAGCTCGCGGAAGTGGCGCTTGACGGACTCCCAGGCGCCACGGGCCGTGATGCCCATGCCCTTGTGGTCGTAACCGGCGGAGCCGCCCGACGCGAAGGCGTCCCCGAGCCAGAAGTTGTACGCGACCGCGACCTCGTTGGCGATGTCGGAGAAGGACGCGGTGCCCTTGTCCGCGGCGACGACGAGGTAGGTGTCGTCCTCGTCGTGACGTACGACGTCGGCAGGCGGCACGATCTCGCCCGCCACCAGGTTGTCGGTGATGTCGAGGAGCGCCGAGATGAAGATCTTGTAGCAGGCGATGCCCTCGGTGAGCCAGGCGTCCCGGTCCACGGACGGATCCGGGAGCTGCTTGGCGACGAAGCCGCCCTTCGCGCCGACCGGCACGATCACGGTGTTCTTGACCATCTGCGCCTTGACCAGGCCCAGGATCTCCGTACGGAAGTCCTCGCGCCGGTCGGACCAGCGCAGGCCGCCGCGCGCGACCTTGCCGAAGCGCAGGTGCACACCCTCGACGCGCGGGGAGTAGACCCAGATCTCGTACGCGGGGCGGGGCGCGGGCAGATCCGGGATGACCTGCGGGTCGAACTTCATCGACACGTAGCTGTGCGGACCGCCGCCCGCCGCCCCTTGGTAGAAGTTGGTGCGCAGGGTCGCCTTGATCACGGTGAGGAAGGAGCGCAGGATCCGGTCCTCGTCCAGGGACGCGACCTGGTCGAGCGCGCCGTCGAGCTCTTCGAGCAGCCCGTCGGTCAGCTCGGTGCCCGCGCGCTGGCGGGTCGGCGACATCCTCGCCTCGAAGAGGGAGATCAGCAGCCGGGTGGTGTGGACGTTGGTACGGAGGGTGTCCTCCATGTAGTCCTGGCTGAAGGTCGAACCGGCCTGGCGCAGATACTTGGCGTAGGCGCGCAGCACCATCGCCTGCCGCCAGTCCAGACCGGCGCCCAGGACGAGGGCGTTGAAGCCGTCGTTCTCCGCCTTGCCCTGCCAGACGGCGGCGAAGGCTTCCTGGAAACGGTCGCGGGCGTCATCGGCGAGATAGTCGCCGCTGCTGCCGCTGCCGCTGGTGCGTGGCATGCGCAGACCGAAGTCGTAGATCCACGCGGTCGTACGGTCCGAGAGCCGCAGCTCGTACGGGCGCTCGTCGACGACCTCGCAGCCGAGCTGCTGCAACACCGGCAGGACGGCGGAGAGGGAGACCTGCTCGCCCGCGCGGTAGATCTTGAAGCGGCGCTCGCCGGGGGCGGCGCCGACCGGCTCGTAGAGGGAGAGCGCGAAGTCCGTGCCGGAGCGGGCGACCTCTTCGAGGCGGACCAGGTCGGCGACGGCGGCGCGCGGCGAGTGGTCGGCCTTGTAGCCCTCGGGGAAGGCGTTGCTGTAACGCCGCAACAGCGCGGCGGCGCGCTCCTCGCCGACTTCGGCGTTGAGCGCCTCGCCGAAGCCGTCGGCCCAGGAGCGGGTGGCTTCGACCAGCCGGCCCTCGATGCGCTCGGTGTCGGCGTCGGTGAGGTCGGGCAGCTCGGTGCCGGGCGGGACGCGGACCACGAAGTGCAGGCGGGAGAGGATCGACTCGGTGTTCCAGGCCGTGAAGTCGACGCTGGTGCCGCCGAGTTCCTCCTTGAGGATGTCGATCAGGCGCAGCCGTACACCGGTGGTGTAGCGGTCGCGCGGCAGGTAGACGAGGGCGGAGTAGTAACGCCCGTACTCGTCCTGGCGGAGGTAGAGCCGCAGGCGGCGGCGCTCCTGGAGGTACAGCACGCTGGTGACGATCGACCGCAGCTGGTCGACGGGCGTCTGGAAGAGCTCGTCGCGGGGGTAGGTCTCCAGGATCTGCAGTAGATCGCGGCCGTCGTGGCTGTTCGGTGTGAAGCCCGCGCCTTCGAGGACCTCGGCGACCTTGCGACGGATGACCGGGACGCGGCGGACCGACTCGGTGTACGCGGCGGAGGAGAAGAGCCCGAGGAAGCGGCGCTCGCCGATGACGTTGCCGTCGGCGTCGAACTTCTTGACGCCCACGTAGTCGAGGTAGCTGGGGCGGTGCACGGTGGAGCGGCTGTTGGCCTTCGTCAGGATGAGCAGCTTGTGCTCGCGGGCCTTGGCGCGGGCGTCGGCGGGCAGCCGGCTGAAGGACGGGCTGACCGGGTGCTTCTCGTCCTCGCTGTGGTGGGGGTCGGAGCGCAGGATGCCGAGGCCGGTGCCGGGGACGGCGGCGAGCGCGTCGGCGTCGGTGAGCTCGTACTCCCGGTAGCCGAGGAAGGTGAAGTGGTCGGCGGCGAGCCAGCGCAGCAGCTCACGCGCCTCCTCCACCTCCTGGTCGCGCAGGTCGTCGGCGGTCGGCTCGCTGGGCAGTTCCTCGGCGATGCGCAGGGCGCGATCGCGCATCTTCTCCCAGTCCTCGACGGCCTCGCGTGCGTCGGACAGGACGCGCAGCAGGTCGGCGGTGATCTGCTTCAGGTCGGCGCGGTCGGTCTCGCGGTCGATCTCGACATGGATCCAGGACTCCACGAGCGCGTCGTGCGACAGCTCCCGGCCGGGCGGGCCGGGCGCTTCGCCGGTCGCTTCGCCGGTCGCTTCGCGGGTCGCAGCGGAGGACGGCAGGACCTCGATGAGCTTGCCCGTCACATCGCGGCGGACGACGACCTGCGGGTGGATCACGAGATGGATGCCGCGGCCCTGGCGGGAGAGCTCATTGGTGACCGAGTCGACCAGGAAGGGCATGTCGTCGGTGACGACCTCCACGACGGTGTGGGTGCACATCCACCCGTTCTCTTCCACGGTCGGGGTGTGGACCCGCACATTGGCGGTCCCCTGCGGGCGGTTCAGGGCGAGGCGGTAGTGGGAAACGGCCGCACCGAATACGTCGACCGGGTCGCGGTCGACGAGGTCCTCCGGGGCGGTGTGCAGGTAGTAGCGCTGGAGGTAAGTAAGCAGCGCGTCCTGGTCGGGACGTTCTCCTTGCTCCGGCCCAGTCGGAAGGTGGCCCCCCGCCGGGCCGTGCTCAGCTACCCGGGCGGCTCGTCCGAGCAACTCGGCCTTGGCTTCGTCCAGCTTGGTCTGCATGTCCTCTGGCTCCTGTCACCGCGCCATTGCGTGACGTAGATGGGAGAGACGGCGCAACGCCACGACGCGGGGTGTCCGGTCGGAGTCGACGCTATGCCGCGATGAGAGCCGCCCGAGCCGTAACAGGCCAATACAGGCAATCGACTCGGAACGGGGGGATCAGCGATCGCCCGGGCGCTGTGGCGCTCCGGGCGCAGGCCGGGGACTTTGCTGCCCCCACGGCGTATCGCGCTGATCACAGCTCCAGGCTATCGCCCCGCACCCCCGCCCCGTCATGAGCCGTATGTGTACAAAAGTGGGACGGGAAGTTTGACGTTCTGGACAACGACACAGGCCCCTCTTGGCAAAGAGCCTTCCGCGGTGCACGTTGTCGGTAAGGACACGTACCTACATATCCGGATGGATCAGACGAACCGTACGGATCGCCGCGGGAGCGCCGGAGCGCTGGAGCGCCGGACGCTCAGCGAGTTCAGCAGTTCAGGGAGCCAGTCAACAGCCCGACACCGGGGAGCAGCCATGACAGCGAAGATCTTGATCGTCACCGGCGACGCAGCCGAGTCCCTCGAAGTCCTCTACCCGTACCAGCGGCTGCGGGAGGAAGGATATGAGGTCCACATCGCGGCGCCCGCCCGCAAGAAGCTGCAGTTCGTCGTGCACGACTTCGAGCCGGGCTTCGACACGTACACCGAGAAGCCGGGCTACACCTTCCCCGCCGACCTGGCCTTTTCGGAAGTCGACCCCGGGCAGTACGTGGCACTGGTGATCCCGGGCGGACGCGCCCCGGAGTATCTGCGCAACGACCTGGAGCTGCGCAAGGTCCTCAAGGCCTTCTTCGACGCCGACAAGCCGGTCGCCCAGATCTGCCACGGGCCGCTGCTGACGGCGGCCATCGGAGGCCTGGAGGGCCGCCGGGTCACCGCGTATCCCGCGCTGGAACTGGACATGCAGGCGGCGGGAGCCACGTTCCAGGACGCGGAGGCCGTGGTCGACGGCACCCTGGTCTCGTCGCGCGCGTGGCCGGATCACTCCGCCTGGATGCGGGAGTTCCTGACGGTGCTGCGGGCGAAGGCGCCGGTGGCGTAGGCAGCACCCTTGGGCTTTCCCTCAGGGGTCGGGACTCTGCGCCTGGTCAGGCGACCAGGCGCAGGGCCTCTTCCACCGCGTCCGCGAGGCTGTCCACGACGGGTACGCCGACGGCCTCCAGGCTGGCCCTGCTGTGCGAGCCGCCCGTGTACAGCACGGCTCGCGCGCCGACGTGCGCCGCGGCCATGGCGTCGTCCACCGCGTCGCCTATCACCACCGTACGGTCCGGGGCCACGGCGGTCAGCGCGGCGAGGTGGCGCTCCATGTGCAGCGCTTTGGTGCCGCCGGAGGGCCCGGTGCGCCCGTCGACGCGTATGAAGTGGCCGTCGATGCCGTACCCCCGCACGACCGGGACCAGCTGCTCATGTCCGTACATGCTCAGCAGCGACTGGCTGCGGCCCGCCACTCCCCACTCGTGCAGCAGTTCCTCGACGCCCGCGGTCAGCCCGCACCCGATGCGGTGCTCGCTGTAGTGCCGGTGGAAGGCATCGTCCATGGCCACCCATTCGGCTTCCGAGGGCAGGCGGCCCATCAGCCGCTCGTAGAAGCGGGGAATCGGTACGCAGTACAGCTCGCGGTAGCGCTCCAGCGTGATCGGCTCCAGGCCGGCCTCCGCGAAGGCGGCATTGGTGGCTCCGATGACCGCGGTGGTGTCATCGAGCAGTGTGCCGTTCCAGTCCCAGACCAGGTGCGTGCTGTGTTTCCCCATGCGAAAACCGTACCGGCCGGGTCCGACAACCGGCCGGGGGGTCGGCTCAGCTCGGCTCAGCTCAGCTCAGCGATGAGGTTCGGAATCTCCTGGACCCCGTACCAGAGGAGTTCGTGATCCTCCGCGCCGTCCACGGTGAACTGGGCGTCGTCGTCGCCCTGATCGGCGGCCCCGAGGGCGTCGGCCGCCGCTGAGACATCGGCAACCGCGTCGTCGGCGTCCACATGCACAGCCGCCGCCTTGGCCAGCGGCACCGCGGAAGAGATCCGCACCTCGCCGAGCCCGCTCCCGCCGAGCAGCTGATCGGGATCGGCGACCGCCTCCTGATCCGGTACGTCGACGGCGACGACGACCCGGCGCCGGGCGGCGGCCGGGTCGCCCGCGATCAGCCGCAGCGAGGCGGTGGCGGCGCGGCTCAGCGCGGCGTACTCCAGCTCCTCGATGTCGTCGGAGAGGTACCACTCGCGCAGTGCCGGAGTGACGGCATAGGCGGCCAGCGGGCCGGGGCCCAGCGTGCCCGTCGTGTGCGCCTCTGCGAGACCGGGGAGGGTCAGGGGGACGTAGACGCGCATGGCTGGCAACTTTCGTAGGCGGAAGGCGACCTCAGGATACGTGTGGCGTCCCCCTTCGGGGTGGCCCGCGGGCCGCGCACACCGTCCACCTGCGACGTCTGCGGGTCGGCCTGTGGCGAGACGCTGCACGGCCGAGGTCACCCTGATAGGTGATTTCGCGACTCCGCGCCCGCGCTGCCGGTGGGGGATTGCGGTCGCCCGCCCTGCCCCCATAGAAGATCACCAGCGAAGTTACCGCCCGGTATGGGGACCGGGCCCGGCACAACGGGGGCGATCTGCATGGACAGGACCAGGCCTGCGGGAAGGCGCGACCAGCGCGGTCCGGCCGCTACGACGGCAGCGGCGGCAGCAACAAGAGCGGCGGGAGCGGCGGCGGCCCGCGCCCGGCGGCGCCAGAAGCCGCACTACTGGTTCGCCGACCGCCTGCTCGCGGTGCTCAGCGGCCAGCGCCCGGTGCACTGGATGATCGGCCACACAATCGGGGAGGCGTACGAGCAACTGGTACGGCTGGCCCCGGGAGCCCCGCTGCGCCCGGCGGACCGGGTGACGCCGGTCGTCCGGCACTGCGGGGAGTACCAGCCGGGCCCGGGGGTGATCGAGGCCTTCGCCAGAATCGGCTCGGGCGACCGGGTGAGCGCGATGGCATTCCGCCTGGAACAGGGCCCGGACATGCGGTGGCGCTGCGCGGCGGTGGAAGTGGGCGGCGAACGGGCCTCGACGCGGAGGACGTCGGGCTAGTGTCCTGCGTCGGAAGCGTGGAAACACCCTTGCCCGCAGCAGAGCCTGCATCCCGTCGACCCGGGAAAAGGGCAGGCACTGTGACCCCGGCGAGCGAACGGCCCAGGCCCACACCGACCCGGGCCCTCAGTCGGGGCTACGGCGCCAGCCCAAGAGGGTTCCCGCGCGGGCAAAACGGCCCAGGCCCGCCAACAAGCACCGCCGGACGGACCTCGCCCCTCAGCCGGGGCAGGCGGACCTTACCGGCCGGAGCCTGAGGCCGCAGGCCTGGCCCGCACCAGTCGGCGGCTTCGGGTCGGGCCAGCTCAGCCCTACAACTGCCCGTAACGCGCCGTGGCGGGGCGTAGCAGACCGTGGCGGGGCCGAGGGGCCCGGGGCCTCGCTTGCAAGCCGACACAGCCCCTCAGGGCCGCCCGCAGCCCCCATCGACCTCACCCAGACCGACAACGGCCCGTAGCCGGGCCGTAACGCCCTATGAGGCGGGCCCTGACGGCCGTGGTGAGGCCGGGGCCCGAGTCCTCGGCTTCGGGTCGGCACCACCCACCTGCCCACAGTCGATCTCAGGCCCCACGGACACGGCCAGGCCCGGACACCGCAATCGGTGTCCGGGCCTGGCCGTGTCCGTCATGAGCAGACCCCGCGCAGGGTCCGCGCAGGCGCTACGCGCCCAGCAAGCGCGCCTGCTACTTCTTGCGGCGACGCCCGCCGCCGCCCTTCTGCGCCTTCCGGCGCTCCGCCCGCGTCAGCCCGTCCGTCTCCGCCCGCGCCGGCTGCCCGTCGCTGTCGAAGTCGCCCTCGATGACACCGCCCTCGCCGTCCACCGTAGGCGCCGAGAAGTGCAGCCGGTCCGGCCGCTGCGGAGCGTCGAGCCCCTTCGCACGGATCTCCGGACGCGAGACGCCCGCCGGCACCGCGTCCTCCTTCGTGAGCGAGGTCTTCTCCGCGCCGTCCTGCACCAGGACCTCCTCGACCTGCTGCTCGACCTGGACCTCCAGGTTGAACAGGTAGCCGACGGACTCCTCCTTGATGCCCTCCATCATCGCGGTGAACATGTCGAAGCCCTCGCGCTGGTACTCCACCAGCGGGTCCTTCTGCGCCATGGCGCGCAGGCCGATGCCCTCCTGCAGGTAGTCCATCTCGTAGAGGTGCTCGCGCCACTTGCGGTCCAGTACGGACAGCACCACGCGCCGCTCAAGCTCGCGCATGATGTCCGAGCCGAGCTGCTTCTCGCGCTCTTCGTACTGCTGGTGGATGTCGTCCTTGATGGACTCGGCGATGAACTCGCCCGTGATCCCGGCCCGGTCGCCGACCTCCTCCTCCAGGTCCTCAACCGTGGTCTTCACCGGGTAGAGCTGCTTGAAGGCGCCCCACAGCCGGTCCAAGTCCCACTCCTCGGCGAAGCCCTCGACGGTCTCGGCCGCGATGTACGCGTCGATGGTGTCGTCCATGAAGTGGCGGATCTGCTCGTGCAGGTCCTCGCCCTCCAGTACGCGGCGGCGCTCGCCGTAGATGACCTCGCGCTGCCGGTTCAGGACCTCGTCGTACTTCAGGACGTTCTTACGCGTCTCGAAGTTCTGCTGCTCGACCTGCGACTGGGCCGACGCGATCGCGCGCGTGACCATCTTGTTCTCGATCGGGACGTCGTCGGGGACGTTCGCCATCGACATCACACGCTCGACCATCTGCGCCTTGAACAGACGCATCAGGTCATCGCCGAGCGACAGGTAGAACCGGGACTCGCCCGGGTCGCCCTGACGGCCGGAACGACCGCGCAGCTGGTTGTCGATACGGCGCGACTCGTGCCGCTCCGTGCCCAGGACGTACAGCCCGCCGAGGCCCGTGACCTCGTCGTGCTCCGACTGGACGGCCTCCTCGGCCCGCTCCAGCGCGGCGGGCAGGGCCGCAGCCCACTCCTCCACGTGCTCGTCGGGGTCGAGACCGCGCTGGCGCAGCTCCGCCTCCGCGAGGTCGTCGGGGTTGCCGCCGAGCTTGATGTCCGTACCACGGCCGGCCATGTTCGTGGCGACGGTGACCGCGCCCTTGCGGCCCGCCTGGGCGACGATCGTCGCCTCCCGGTCGTGCTGCTTGGCGTTGAGCACCTCGTGCTGCACACCGCGCTTGTTGAGCTGCTGCGAGAGGTACTCGGACTTCTCGACCGAGGTGGTGCCGACCAGGATCGGCTGGCCCTTCTCGTGCTTCTCCGCGATGTCGTCGACGACCGCCGCGAACTTGGCGACCTCGGTGCGGTAGATCAGGTCGGACTGGTCCAGGCGGACCATCGGCTTGTTCGTCGGGATCGGTACGACGCCCAGCTTGTAGATCTGCTGGAACTCAGCGGCCTCTGTCATGGCCGTACCGGTCATGCCGGAGAGCTTGCCGTAGAGGCGGAAGAAGTTCTGCAGGGTGATCGTGGCGAGGGTCTGGTTCTCGTCCTTGATGTCCACCCCTTCCTTCGCCTCGATGGCCTGGTGCATGCCCTCGTTGTAGCGGCGGCCGGCGAGAATACGGCCGGTGTGCTCGTCCACGATCATGACTTCGCCGTCGATGACGACGTAGTCCTTGTCCTTCTTGAACAGTTCCTTGGCCTTGATGGCGTTGTTCAGATAACCGACGAGCGGGGTGTTCACCGACTCGTAGAGGTTGTCGATGCCCAGCCAGTCCTCGACCTTCGCGACACCGGGCTCGTGGATGGCGACGGTCCGCTTCTTCTCGTCGACCTCGTAGTCGCCGGTCTCCTCGATGCCCTTGAGCGTGTTGCCCGCCTCGCCCTTGGACAGGCGCGTCACCAGCTTGGCGAAGTCGCCGTACCACTTGGTGGCCTGGTCGGCGGGGCCGGAGATGATCAGCGGCGTACGGGCCTCGTCCACGAGGATCGAGTCGACCTCGTCGACGATGGCGTAATTGTGGCCGCGCTGGACGAGCTCGTCCTGGGACCACGCCATGTTGTCGCGGAGGTAGTCGAAGCCGAATTCGTTGTTCGTGCCGTACGTGATGTCGCAGCTGTACATCTCGCGGCGCTGGGCGGGCGTCATATTGGCGAGGATGCAGCCGATCGTCAGGCCCAGGAACTTGTGGACCCGGCCCATCATCTCGGAGTCACGCTCGGCCAGATAGTCGTTGACCGTGATCAGGTGGACACCCTTGCCCGAGAGCGCGTTGAGATAGGCGGGGAGGGTGCCGACGAGGGTCTTGCCCTCACCGGTCTTCATCTCGGCGACGTACCCGAGGTGCAGCGCCGCGCCGCCCATCATCTGTACGTCGTAGTGGCGCTGGCCGAGGACGCGCTTGGCGGCCTCGCGGACGGTCGCGAACGCCTCGGGCAGCAGGTCGTCCAGACTCTCACCGTCTGCGTGGCGCTCCTTGTACTCGTCCGTGAGCGCCCGCAACTCGGCGTCGGAGAGGTTGACGAAGTCCTCTTCGATGGAGTTGACCTGGTCCGCGATGCGGTGCAGTTTGCGCAGGATCTTGCCTTCGCCTGCACGCATGAGCTTGTTGAAGACGGACACTGAGGTTGGTCTCCTTGCCGATCGGGCCTGGGCACTGGGTCGTGTTATGGACACTGGCGCGGGCACGGCAGGTAGGCCCCACCGCAACGGCCATCGTAAGCGAGGACACCGCCGGGTCGGGAGGTCCATCGTCAGTCCGAAGTCACCCAGGCCTGCTCTCACCCGCCAAGACAACGCGTGGGACGCCTGGAAGGTGCCGGTGAGGTACGAAAAGTATGCCGGTGGGGTACGAAAAGTACTCGCACAGGACCGCGGTCCTGACAAGAATCCGGACATGGAGCCCATCACTCTTACCACCGACCGCCTTTTGCTGCGTCCCTTCACTCCCGAAGACACCGAGGCGGTCTACCAGGCCTGCCAGGATCCCGACATCCAGCGGTGGACGACGGTCCCTTCACCGTACGAACGGCAGCACGCGGCCGAATTCACCGGGCAGCTGGTGCCGGACGGCTGGCGCACCAGCACGATGTACACGTTCGCGGTGCTGCCGCGCACGGGCGGCCCGCTGCTGGCCTCGGTCGCGGTCACCCTGCGTACGTTCTCCGGCACCTGGGAGATCGGCTTCTGGACGGGCAAGGAGCACCGAGGGCGCGGTGTCATGGCGGAGAGCGTGGGCGCCGTGGCGCACTGGGTCTTCACGAGACTGGGCGCGACGCGTCTGGAGTGGCGCGCCGAGGTCGGCAACACGGGGTCGCGGGCTGTCGCGGAGAAGGCCGGGTTCGTGGTCGAGGGGGCGCTGCGCGCCGCGCTGCTGAACAAGGACACCCTCAGGGATACCTGGATCGGCGCGCTGCTCCCGTCCGATCTGGGGCTGCCGAGCGCGTACCCGTATCTCCCGGCGCGGAACTGAGCGCGGGGCCGAGCGCAGGGCCGAGCGCAGGGCCGAGCGCGGGGCCGATTGTCAGGCCGACCGCCGGGCCGATTGTCAGTGGCGCCGTCTATCGTGCGGGAGCATGACGACGCTGCCGCCCCCCGCCGCCGAACTCTCCGCCGACGAGGCCCGCCGCATCGCGCTGCGCGCCCAGGGGTTCCTGGGCGCGCCCGACCGGCGGGGCGGGGTGCGGGGCGTGCTGCGTCACCTCGGCGCCGTACAGCTGGACACGATCTCGGTGCTGGCCCGCTCCCACGAACTGATCCCGTACGCACGCCTGGGCGCGGTCGGTCGCAGGACGGTCGAGGATGCGTACTGGACCGAGGGCCACAGCTTCGAGTACTGGTCGCACGCGGCGTGCATCCTGCCCGTCGAGGAGTGGCCGCACTTCGCCTTCCGCCGCCGCGCCTACCGCGCCCGCCCGCACTGGAACCACGACCTCCCCGACGACGCGTACGACACGGTGATCAAGCAGCTGCGCGCCGAAGGCCCGCTGACGGCCACCGAGTTGGGCGGCGCGAAGAACGGCGGCGAGTGGTGGGACTGGTCCGGCTCGAAGGTCGCCGTCGAGCGGGCGCTGATGTACGGCGAGGTGGTGTGCACCGAGCGGCGCAGCTGGAAGCGGGTGTACGACCTGGCGGAGCGGGCGATCCCGGACGCCGTCCTGCACGACGACCTGGACGACGCGGAGTGCCTGCGCAGACTCGTCCGGCTCGCCGGACAGTCCCTGGGCGTCGGCACTCGTGCGGACATCGCTGACTACCACCGCCTCAAGGGCGAGCAGTTCGACGCGGTGGTCGCGGACTCCGGGCTGGTCCCGGTCACGGTCGAGGGCTGGTCCAAGCCCGCCTGGGCGGACCCGCTGGCGCTCGCTTCCGAGCCGCGCGGCCGACACCGTACGACCCTGCTCTCGCCCTTCGACTCCCTCATATGGGAACGGGCCCGCACCGAGCGGATCTTCGGTTTCGTACACCGCCTGGAGGCGTACGTCCCCAAGCCCAAGCGGATGTACGGCTACTTCGCGATGCCGCTGCTGTCGGGCGGAAAGCTGCTGGGCCGGGTCGACCCGGCCCGTGAGGGCACGACGCTGGTGGCGCGCCAGGTGTCCCTGGACACCCCCAAGGCCGTGGCACCCATGGCACAGGCACTGCGCGAGGCGGCGGAGTGGGTGGGCTGCGATTCCGTACGAATCGAACGGGTCGACCGCCCGGAGCTCACCACGGACCTGGTCCGGGCCGTCTCCGCCTGACCCCGGATGTCTGGATCTTGGGGTTACCGGATCTTGGGGTTACCGGATCTCGAGGATCTTCTCCCGCATCGCGTAGACCACGGCCTCCATCCTGGAGTGCAGCTGGAGCTTCTCCAGGATGTTGCGGACGTGGTTCTTCACGGTGTTCTCGGAGATGAACAGCTCCTTGGCAATGTCGCGGTTGTTCATCCCCGTGGCGACCAGTTTGAGCACTTCGAGCTCGCGCTCGGTCAGCCGGGGCGCCGGGACGAGTCTGCGCTCGTCGGTGCGCTGGATCATCGACTTGAACTCGGTCAGCAGCTTGGACGCCATGGACGGGCTGATCTGCGACTGGCCGTCGGCCACCGCACGGATCGCGGTGGACACCTCGTCGGTGGAGATCTCCTTGAGGAGATAGCCGGTGGCGCCCGCCTTGATCGCGTCGTAGAGGTCGGCCTCCTCGTCGCTGATCGTCAGCATGATGATCTTCGCGCTGGGGGCCACCTCCTTGATGGAGGTGCAGGCCTCGATACCGCCGCGCTTGGGCATCCGGACATCCATCAGGATGATGTCGGGCAGCAGGTCGGCGGCCTTGTCGACCGCCTCCGCGCCATCGCCCGCCTCGCCCACGACCTGGATGTCCTCCTCCTGCGCGAGGACGATCTCCAGTCCCCGCCGGAAGAGTGCGTGATCGTCCACCACAAGGACCCGGATCGGCTCCTTGCGTGAGCCGCCCGTGTCCGCGCCGGCCCCGGCGACTGTGGCACCGGTATTGCCCTCGTCGTCGTGCACCGGCCCGAAGCTGTCCGCCATCGTTCCTCCCCCTGAAGCCGTGGCCTGATGGTCATGTGCGGTCGGCCAACATCAGTACACAAGGCACCGGTTGGCTTGCGACGCCATGCTTTCATGCCTGGACGACAGAGCGGTGATCGTCTGTTCCTCTGGTCGCACGGTGGTGCCCCTGGGGGGCGCGTAAGCCTCCCAGGGGCGCCGCCTACCTGTCGGCGGAATCAGCCGCCGAGCGCACCTCCCGCGCCGCCTGCCCGGGACCCGGCCAGCGGGTCAGTCTCCAGATGGATGACGCCATAGTCGTAGGCGTGCCGCCGGTAGACAACACTGGGCTGCTTCGTCTCGGAGTCGACGAAGAGATAGAAGTCGTGCCCGACCAGTTCCATTTCGTAGAGCGCCTGGTCGAGTGTCATCGGGGCCGCGGTGTGGATCTTCTCGCGGACCACCAGCGGACCTTCGCCCTGAACTTCGAGCGAGCCCATCCTGGTGGTCGGAATGGTTTGCTGCGCCTCTTCGGCAGGGGGCCGCCCATTCGCGCTCAGCTCGGCGACGCCGGGAACGACATCGGCTACTTCGGATGCCGAAATACGGCCGTGCCCACGGCGGTTGTACCGCTTTTCGTGCTGCTTGCGCAGCCGCGCCTCGAGCTTGCCGGTGGCCAGGTCGAGCGCTGCGTACGGGTCGGCGGCTGCGGCTTCGGCCCGGATCACCGGTCCGCGGGAGTGCAGTGTGATCTCCACGCGGTCGGAACGGTCCGCCTGCCGCGGGTTGAGCTCCTTGGACACCTCGACGTCCAGGCTGATCACCTTGGCGTCGAGCTTCTGGATCTTGTCCAGCTTCAGCTTCTCGGCCACGTGCTTGCGGAACCTCTCGGGCACCTCGGTCTTGCGGCCCTTGACGACGATGTCCACGCAGAACTCCGTTCCGGATGGCTCCGCTCGCTCACTGGCTGCGGAGCGTCTCCCTCTTGCACCAGACTCCGATGATCACCGGAGCCTCGGACTTGGCGACCTTCACCTCCTCCTCCCCAGCCGACATGATCCCCACCCCACCAGTTTCCGGGGTTGTCACCGACTCGAATCCCTGGCCGGATCCATGGCTCAGCCCATTTTGGTGAGGTCCGGCAATCGCCATTTCCTCACCACCGAACATAGCTCGATCGGACAGCTGACGGCACCCGCTACCAGCGCGTACCTCGATTCCGACGTTATTTCCTTCCGTTACTTACTGCAACGATGCAGGGGCTGTGTCAGTTCCTGTTCATCAGTTCCGGTTCGATCGGCGCGCTCGGTTCATTCCATTCGTTCGATTCGTTCGATGTTCTTCGAAAGACAGCGGTGGCGCGGCAACGACCGCCGCCCGCAGTCGTACGAATGCGGAGGATCGCAGACCAATGGCCGCGCGAAGGGCCCGCGCCGCCTCGGCCAAGGAGGCGCCGGTCGTCATCAGGTCGTCCACCAGCACCGCCCGGCCGCCCTCCAGCAGCCGACCGCCACCGGGCACCACCTCCAGTGCCCCCGCCAGGTTCACCATGCGCTGCCGGGCGGTAAGACCCGACTGGTCGGCCACAGCCCGCCGCTGCCTCAGCACGGGCAGAGCCCTCGCCTCGATCCCCGTACGCCGCAGCTCCCCCGCCGCCGCCAGCGCGATGCGCCGCGCCGCGTCGTGCCCACGCGCCCTGACCGCACGAGGCGCGGACGGCACGGGCACCAGCAGCAGCGGACCCGCCGCCCCTGCGGACGCCGACGCCCGTACCGCCCCGGCGAGCGCGACGCCCAGCGGCCGGGCCAGCCCCAGCGCGCCCCGCTCCTTGTGGGCGAGCAGCACGGCACGTACCGCGTCCTCGTACGGGGCGGCGGCATGCACCACCGGCAGGCCCGCGGGCTCCGGCACCGGCCTCGTCCGGCGCGCCGCGCCGCCATACAAAGCGCGGCCGCACTCCTCGCACAGCGGTGTACGCGGAGTGCCGCAGCCGCTGCAGGCGACCGGCAGCACCAGACCGGTGATTTCGCGCCACCACCCCCGCATGGCGACAACTCTGCCCATATCCGGGGCGCCCTCCCACCCCTGTGGACAACTGGACCTGTGGACAACGGCGCGCAGAGCTGTCCGCCCCGCACCGGACGCCCGGGCCGCCTCGGCTACCCCGGGTAGACCGGCGACGAGCCCTCCTTGACCAGCGTCTGCCAGTTGGCGCCGGCCGGGAGCTGCACGATGCCGTCGCTATCGGAGTACGCCACCAGGGGCCGGCTCTCGTCGTCCGAGGCCGCTACCGCCTTGACCCCACTGAGGCCCCGCAGGATGCTCGCGGCCGAGGTGGAGCCGTCCGTCTGGATGTAGCGCACCTGCTGGACCCCGCCGGACTCCTTGCCGACCACGACAAGCCTGCTGGGACCGGCCCAGGAGACGGCCGTCACCGTCTCCATCTGGGGTGCGGCGGGCCGCAGCTCCGCCACGGACACCTTGTCCTTCTTGGGGCCCTCGCGCTCCACGCGTCCGATGCTCAGCGTGGTCTTACCGCCCTTCGTCAGCAGCAGCGCGATCCGCACACCGTCCGCCGACACCCGCAGCGCCTCGATGCGCGCGCCGTCAAGACCTGGAACCTCGACCGGCTGCGGTGTGCCGGAACCACCCGGGAGGCGCAGCAGCGCCGGATTCTTGAGGTCGCGATCGGCTACCCACAGGTCACCCCGACCGTCCCAGCTGGGTGCCGAGAGCCGGTTGACGGCGGTCTTGCCCTTGCTCCGCACCACCGCGTCGCCCAGTTGGCTGTCCGAGATGATCGACGCCACGTACAGGCGGCTGGAATCCGCGGAGACGGCCGCCGCGGTGCTCTCGTCCCGGGCCACCCCGACGTGGCTGACCTGCAGCTGCCCATTGCCGAACGGCCCGGACACGCTCTCCGGCTCGCTGATGTCCTTCGCGCCGCCAGGCAGCCGCGCCAGGTGCTTCTGCTTGTCGACGAAGTACTGGTTCCCGGGCCTGCCCGAGGTGGGGTCCGGCACGATCCCCTCCGCCTGGCTGCTGTCGAGCACGCACAGCTGCGAGCCGTTCGTACGCTGCAGCTCCACCTGGTCCACCCGCGTGGAGGTCATGTTCCTGATGGTGAAGAGGATCTGTGCGGCCAGCTGTTGGCATTGCGTGCGGCCCACGTGGGAGGCCTTCTCATTGAGCGGCACCTTCAGCGCGTTCCGGTCGTCGACCGTCAGCGACCTGGTGCCCTCCTTCAGCGCCGTACCGGCGGGGAACGGCGATTCGACCACCGGCTTCAGCCAGTCCGTCGGGCCTTCGAGCAGCGCCTTGACGGTCTGGGTGAGCGGATCCATGCGGGTGACCGGGTCCAGTCGCTGCCGGATGAAGACGGGATCGGCGACCACCACATCACCCCGCCCGGCGGCGAAGTAATACTTGTTCACGGAGCGGTAGTTGCGCTGGAAATCGGACTCCCCGAGCACCAGCCCGTCCGGCAGGCGGTCGATGCGCCATTCCTTGCCGTCCGGACCGCTCTGCCGTGAGAGGTGAATCGTCCTGCTGAAGTCGGTGGGCGTAATCGGCTGATATGCGTGTTGGGCGTCCACCATCGCGATCTGTTTGCCGACGAGCCTGGAGCTCATGCCCGGGTTCTCTCCATCGCCGGCTTCGGGCGGTTCCGAGTCCGGCGCGGCCGTCAGGACCGTCGTGCTCTCCTCCGGCCGCCACTCCTTGGCCTTCTCCGCCATCAGGTACTTCCGGGCGATGGCGAAATTCGCGTCGTCGCTGGTCATCGCCTCCAGGAAGCCGGCGACGATCTCATCCGGCGAGGCCCCCTGACGCGGCGGCACCGCGTATACGCGCACCTGGGAGTCCGCGCCCTGGGACGCCTTCACCGGATGGATGTCACCGCTGTCGGGCATCGACGCGCAGCCGGCGAGCAGCACTCCGCTACAGGCCAGCAGGGCGGACGCGCGGAACGCGTCGGCGCGGCCGTTCCGACGGGGATCAGCGCCCACGAGTCGTGTCCTCACGTTCCGTACGTTCCGAGCGATCTGAGAGTTCCGAGGGCTCTGCGTGTCCTGAATGCCCTGAGCGCTCGGACGGAATCTGCGGGTCACCCGGGCCCTGCGGTGCGAGGTCCCCGCCGCGCCGCTCCCCCGCAGGGCGCGCCACCACTCGGGCACCGCTGCCCGGCAGGGCCGCCGGATGCACCCCGGCAGGCGCCGTACGGGGCGGCAGGGAAACACGCGGCGGTACGGCCAGCGACGGCCGGTCCGCCATCGGCTGCACCGGCACTGACGCGAGCAGCTGCCCGCTCGCCTTTGGCTCCACCGGACCTCCGTGCTCGCGGTTCTGCCTTGAGTCCTCCGGCTCCAGCGGTATCGGCGAGCCGCGCAGCGGCTCGTCCGCCGTACGCGGCAGGGTCAGCCGGAACTGCGAGCCGCCGCCGGGCTCGCCCCACGCCTGCAGCCAGCCTCCGTGCAGCCGGGCGTCCTCGACCGCGATGGACAGCCCAAGGCCTGTGCCGCCCGTGGTACGGGCGCGCGCCGGATCGGCCCGCCAGAAACGGTTGAACACCCGGGTCGCCTCGCCCGGCTTCAATCCCACCCCGTAGTCCCGCACGGCGATCGCGACGGCCCCGCCGGCCACTGCCATGCGGATCACGACGTCCTTGCCCTCGCCGTGCTCGACGGCGTTGACGACCAGGTTGCGCAGCACTCGCTCCACGCGCCGGGCATCTGCCTCCGCCACGACCGGCTGCTCGTCGCCGAGTACCCGTATCCGGGTGCCCTTGCGCTCGGCCAGCGGCTCGGCGCCGCCGATCACCCGCCGTACAACCTCGCGCAGGTCGATCGCATCGGCCTCCAGAGCCGCCGCTCCCGCGTCGAAGCGGCTGATCTCCAGCAGGTCGGAGAGCAGCGACTCGAAGCGGTCGAGCTGATCACCGAGCAGCTCGGCGGAGCGTGAGGTCACCGGGTCGAAGGCGCTGCGCGCGTCATAGATGACATCGGCGGCCATCCGTACGGTTGTCAGCGGCGTCCGCAGCTCGTGCGAGACGTCCGAGACGAAGCGCCGCTGCATCCGGGAGAGCTCCTCCAGCTGCTGGATCTTCAGCTGGAGGTTCAGCGCCATCTTGTTGAAGGCCTCGCCGAGTCTGGCGATGTCGTCCTCGCCGGTGACCTTCATCCGTTCCTGGAGGCGGCCGGCCGAGAGCCGCTCGGCGATCCCGGCAGCCATTCGTACAGGCGTGACAATCTGCCGCACCACCAGCCAGGCGATGGCTCCGAGCAGGACGACTACGAACAGCCCGGCGGTGGCCAGGGTCCCTCTGACCAGGCTGAGCGACTGCTCCTCCTGCGCCAGCGGGAAGAGGTAGTAGAGCTCGTAGGGATTGTCCTCGATGTCGTTCAGCCGGGTGCCGACCACCAGCCCCGGCTCCGGATCGTGGACAGCGTTGTTGTACTTGATCAGGACATACGTCTCGTACGTCCCGGTGCCCTGGCCGACGGCTTCCCGCAGGTCCTCGGGAATGCTCGTGTGGTCCACACCGCCCGAGGTCCGGGGCGCACGGCTGGAGCCCGCGTTCTCGGAGTCGTCGGCGCTCAGGGCCACCAGGTTGAAAGCGCCCTGACCGCCACTGGCGAGCTGTTCCACCAGATCCGACCGCCAGGAGTTCTGGGCGGTCCTGCCGTCTGTGGCGGAGCCGTCCTCGCCCTGCCCCGACAGCTCGTTCGCCTTCTCCCGCGCCACCGCGAAGCCACCGGCCGCCTGACTCTGGGCGGCCTTCCCCTTCGCGTCGAGCAGTCCGTTGCGCACCTGCCCGATGACGACGAAGCCGAGCAGCACCACTACGCCGAGCGACATCAGCAGTGTGCTCGCGACCACCCTGAGCTGGATGTTCCGCCGCCACAGCCGCACGGCGGGCAGCAGCGGACGGCGCACCCAGCGCATGACGAGCCGGGGCACCGGTCCACCGGGCGCCCCGTCCTGGGGCAGCCGACCGCTCTGAATCACCTGAAGCAGCCGGCCGAATCGTGAGGGCTCCCGCCCGGGCCGGGCAGCCTGCCCCGTACGTACTCCCGGCTCCCCGGGATTCGGAGCAGCGCTGCCCATGGCCATGTCAGTTCGGCCCGGCCTTGTATCCGACACCACGGACTGTCACCACGATCTCCGGGCGCTCAGGGTCCTTCTCGACCTTGGAGCGCAGCCGCTGTACATGCACATTGACCAGCCGGGTGTCCGCGGCGTGGCGGTAGCCCCACACCTGCTCCAGCAGCACCTCGCGGGTGAACACCTGCCACGGCTTGCGGGCGAGGGCGACCAGCAGGTCGAACTCGAGCGGGGTCAGAGCGATCGACTGCCCGTCCCGCTTCACCGAATGACCGGCCACATCAATGACCAGATCCCCGATTGCCAGCTGCTCCGGCGCCGGCTCCTCCGACCTCCTCAGCCGCGCCCGGATCCGGGCGACCAGCTCCTTCGGTTTGAACGGTTTCATGATGTAGTCATCGGCCCCGGACTCCAGGCCGACCACCACATCCACAGTGTCTGTCTTGGCAGTGAGCATCACGATCGGCACGCCCGACTCGGCCCTGATCAACCGGCACACCTCAATGCCATCCCGTCCGGGCAGCATGAGATCCAGCAGAACAAGATCCGGCTTGGCGTCACGGAAAGCGGCAAGTGCCTTGTCCCCGTCCGCTACGAACGACGGCTCGAAACCTTCACCACGCAGCACAATCCCGAGCATCTCGGCCAGTGCGGTGTCGTCATCGACGACAAGGACTCGTCCCTTCATAACCGACATCATCCCATTAGCTAATCGTTACTTGGACGTGACCTGGCACACAGCTCCGCTATTCCTCCGCCGGTGACCGGGGACAACGCACCCTGCTCGGTGACGATCGCCGTCACCAGATCCGAGGGCGTGACATCAAACGCCGGGTTGTACGCCTGAGTTCCCAGCGGCGCGACCGGCAGCCCGCCGCTCACCCGGGCCGCCGCCAGCTGCGGCGCTGTGACCTCAGTCACCTCATGCCCCGGTCGTTGCTCCACTTCGATCGACGCCCCGTCCGGCGTGTTCAGATCCACCGTCGTCGTCGGCGCGACCACGATGAACGGCACATGGTGATACCTCGCCAGCACCGCCAGCGGATAGCTTCCCACCTTGTTCGCCACCGATCCGTCGGCCGCTATCCGGTCCGCCCCGATGAGTACGGCATCCACCTCCCCCGCCGCGAAGAGAGACCCAGCGGCATTGTCCGTGAGCAGTGTGTACGGCATTCCGTTGCGGGCGGCCTCGTAGGCGGTCAGTCGGGCCCCCTGCAACAGCGGCCTCGTCTCGTCCACCCACAGGCGCCGCAGCCGGCCGGCCCGGTGCGCCGTGAGCGCCACGGCGAACGCGGTCCCTTCCCCGCCCGAGACCAGCGCCCCGGTATTGCAGTGGGTCAGGATCCGGTGGCTGCCGCCCGGCAGCAGTTCGTCGAGGAGCGCCAGTCCGTGTGCGGCCATACGGACACTGGCCTCGGCGTCCTCGCGGTGCAGTTTCTTGGCCGTCGCGAGCACGGTCCGGGCCGCCTGCTCCGGGTCCGCTCCCCTGTCGACCGCCGTCCGGTACGCGGCCGCGGCCCGCCGGACCCCGTACCCCAGGTTCACCGCGGTGGGCCTCGCGTTCTCCAGCAGTCCCACCGCCTCATCCACATCGAATCCCCGCACGGCGGCAAGTGCCACACCATACGCACCCGCGATCCCCAGCAGCGGCGCCCCCCGCACGGCCAGCGTCTGGATCGCACCCACCAGCGCGGGCACGTCGGTACAGACGAGCTCGACCTCCTCGGCGGGCAACCGGGTCTGGTCGAGCAGGACCAGCACGGGCCCTTCCGGTGGCTCGTCCCAGCGCAGCGACGGAAGCATCGGCCGCTCCGTACCGAACGGGTTTTGTGCGTACTGATCAGCCATCTGCCCAGTCTGCCCGGTGAGGCACTGACAATGAAGCTACGAAGGAGACACAAGGGCCCGCCCACCAGCGGGCAACGCGTGGCACGATGGCAGCCAACCCACCGCCTTGACAGGCGGACAGGCACCGCGAACGTGCCGGCTCGCCGAGTCGGCCAAGCGATCAACCCATGAGGTGGACGACCGTGAACGACACTCCGGGCTGGGCTTCGCCCGGATCTGCTCCCTCCGGCGGTCAGGAAGCCGGCGTGCCCCGGCCCGCCGGGCCCGCGGACGAGAGCGGCCCCGCGTCGAAGTGGTCCAAGGAGCAGCCGGCCGCAGGACAGTGGTCCGCGCCGACCGCCCCGCACACGAACCCCGCACCGCCGCCGCCCGCCCCCGGCTGGGGTGGTCAGCCGCCCGGCGGCTGGGGGCAGCCGCCGACCGCGGCCAAGCCCGGTGTCATCCCGCTGCGTCCTCTCGGCGTCGGCGAGATCCTCGACGGCGCGGTGTCGACGTTGCGCGCTCATTGGCGCACGGTGCTGGGTGTCACGATCGTTGTGTCCGTGATCACCCAGATCTGCGACATCCTCGTCGAGCGCTATCTGCTCCCTGAGCCACCCGAGGTCGACCCGAACGCGAGCCCCTCGGAAGCCCTCAGCCAGTCTGTGGACTCCCTTCAGGCCAGCCTGTTCGCCACCGGTCCGGCGATTCTCATTGCCTTGATCGGCACGCTCTTCACCACAGCGGTTCTCACGGTGGTGATCAGCCGCTCCGTGCTGGGCCACTCGGTGACGCTCTCCGAGGCCTGGCAGGAGGCCCGGCCCCGGCTGCCCCAGCTGCTGGGTCTGACGCTGCTGCTGCCTCTCATGAGCGTCGGCATCCTGACCGCGGGCATCCTTCCGGGCGTGCTGCTCGGCGGCGGCGCCGGAATCGCACTCTCGATCCTCGGAGGCCTCGCGGGCTGTGCCGTGACTCTCTGGCTGATGGTCCGGTTCGCCCTTTCGTCTCCTGCTCTGATGCTGGAGCGCCAGGGCATCGTTCCTTCCCTTCGCCGCTCGGCGAAACTGGTCCAGGGCGCCTGGTGGCGGACCTTCGGCATTCTCGCGCTGACGCTGCTGCTGACTCTGCTGGTGTCGATGATCATCGCTGTGCCGTTCGCCCTGATCGCGTTCGCCGTGGACGGCACCGGGTTCAGCGACCTGTTCTCCGAGAGCGGGCCCGACTTCGGCTGGCCGTTCCTGATCATCACGGGTATCGGCTCGGTGATCGCCTCTTCGATCACCTATCCGATCTCCGCGGGTGTGACCGTCCTCCTCTACGTGGACCAGCGCATCCGCCGTGAGGCTCTCGACCTCGAACTCGCACGGGCCGCGGGCGTCCCCGGCTACGGATCCGAGCCCCCGGGCCACCACTTCCCCCGGAGTTGACGCGGTGTCCATCACGGGGGGCGTGACAGCGGCGCGGCTACTGGCCCGCGAGAGCGACGACGTACCGGTGGACATTCCCCGCGTCCCCGCCCGAGAGGCGGCGGAGCGGGAATTGTCCAGGCCGATGTACCACGAAAACGATCCGAACCTTCTCCAGCGTGCTCTCGATCGTTTCTGGGACTGGGTCGGCGGCATCTTCGATGCCGCCTCCGGTTCCGCGCCGGGTGGCGTGCTCGGTCTCCTCGTCGTCGCCCTGATCGTCGTGGCACTGATCGCCGCTCTCTGGTGGCGCCTTGGCACGCCCCGGCGTGCTCCTGGCTCCACGGATTCCCTCTTCGACGACAGCCCCCGCAGCGCGTCCGAACACCGCACCGCCGCCGAGGCGCATGCCGCAGCCGGACGCTGGAACCAAGCCGTCCAGGAACGGATGCGAGCCATCGTGCGCTCTCTGGAGGAACGCACTCTCCTCGACCCGCGCCCGGGCCGCACCGCCGACGAGGCCGCCGCCGAGGCCGGCCGCTCCCTCCCCGACCACGCCCACGGGCTCCGCGTCGGCGCCCGTGAGTTCGACGACGTCACATACGGAGGCCGCACTGCCTCCCCGGAGGCGTATCTGCGCCTGCGGGATCTGGACCTCGGGCTGGAGCGTGCCAAGCCGCTGCTCAGTGGCGCTGCCCAAGGAGCAGCCGAATGAGCGCTGCGTCCGTGGCCTCCACCTCCATGTCCCCCACCACCCGCCAGGTGTGGACCCGCACCCGCGGTCTGCTGCTCGCGCTCGTCATCGTCGTCGCGGCCGGGATCGCCATGGCCGCTCTGCGCTCCGGAAACCAGCATGGCCGCCTCGATCCCCGCTCCGCGGACCGCTATGGCAGCCGGGCGGTCGCCGAGCTTCTCAAGGACCGCGGCGTCTCCACCCGTGTGGTCACCACCCTCGACGAGGCCACCACTGCGGCCGGCGCCGACACCACGCTTCTCGTCGTCGCTCCTGACCTGCTGACGGGCCGCCAGCAGGAAAGGCTGAGCACGGCGACGGCCTCGTCCGGCGGCCGCATCGTTCTTCTCGGTGCCGGTCCCGCGTCCGTCGACACCCTGGCCCCCGGCGTCACCACGGACTCCCCGGCGCCCGTCTCGGCACGCACCCCCCAATGCTCTCTCCCCGCCGCACGCAGCGCGGGCAATGCCGACCTCGGCGGTGAGCGATACGCCTCCGAGGTCCCCGGCGCGGACAGCTGCTACCCGAGCGACGGCCTGCCGACTCTGCTCAGGATCGACACCCCCAACAGCGGGGACACGGTCCTGCTCGGCTCCCCCGACATCCTGTACAACGACCGTCTGGACAAGCACGGCAACGCCTCCCTCGCCCTGCAGCTTCTCGGTTCCCGCACTCAACTGATCTGGTACCTCCCTTCGGTCAGCGACGGCTCCGCTGCTGACGGCGGCGCCGACGGCGAGGGCGAGGAAGACAGCTCTTTCCTCGACCTGATCCCCTCCGGCTGGCTCTGGGGGACGCTCCAACTCACCCTCGCCGCCGTCCTGGCCGCCATCTGGCGCGCCCGCCGGCTCGGCCCTCTGGTGACCGAACGACTCCCCGTGGCCATCCGCGCCTCCGAGTCCACCGAGGGCCGCGCCCGCCTCTACCGCAAGGCGGACGCCCGCGACCGCGCGGCCTCGTCCCTGCGCTCGGCGACGCGCACCCGGCTGGCGCCACTCCTGGGCGTCCCGCCGGTCGACGCCCACTCCCCCGAGGCACTCCTCCCGGCGGTCTCGGCCCATCTCCACACCAGCGACCGGGACCTCAAGGCCCTCCTCTTCGGCCCGGCTCCGGCAAACGACACCGCTCTCATCCGCCTGGCAGACCAACTAGACGCCCTCGATAGAGAGGTACGCACTTCATGAGCGCCCCGACCCCCGAGACAGCCGAGAACTCGGACCGCGCCCGCGCCTCCCTGGAGGCCCTGCGCACCGAGATCGCCAAGGCTGTGGTCGGCCAGGATCCCGCTGTCACAGGGCTCGTCGTGGCCCTGCTCTGCCGGGGCCACGTCCTGCTCGAAGGAGTCCCCGGCGTCGCCAAGACACTCCTCGTCCGCACCCTCGCCGCGTCCCTCAAGCTCGATACGAAGCGCGTCCAGTTCACCCCCGACCTGATGCCCAGCGACGTCACCGGGTCTCTCATCTACGACGCACGCACCGCCGAGTTCTCGTTCCAGCCCGGCCCTGTCTTCACCAACCTGCTTCTCGCCGACGAGATCAACCGCACCCCGCCCAAGACCCAGTCATCACTGCTGGAAGCGATGGAGGAGCGCCAGGTCACGGTCGACGGGACACCCCGCATGCTGCCCGACCCGTTCCTGGTCGCCGCGACCCAGAACCCGGTTGAGTACGAAGGCACTTATCCCCTCCCCGAAGCCCAACTGGACCGCTTCCTCCTGAAGCTGACGGTCCCGCTGCCCTCCCGCGAGGACGAGATCAACGTCCTCACCCGGCACGCCGAGGGCTTCAACCCGCGCGACCTCCACGCGGCGGGCGTACGCCCCGTCGCCGGGCCCGCAGACCTTGAAGCGGCCCGGGTCGCCGTCGCCAAGACCTCGGTCTCCGCCGAGATCACCGGCTATGTCGTCGATATCTGCCGTGCCACGCGTGAATCCCCCTCACTCAGCCTCGGTGTGTCCCCCCGAGGCTCCACAGCCTTGCTCTCCACCGCCCGCGCCTGGGCCTGGCTCACCGGCCGGGACTATGTCATCCCGGACGATGTGAAGGCCCTCGCCCTGCCTACCCTGCGCCACCGGATCCAGCTCCGGCCCGAGGCGGAGATGGAGGGAGTCACAGCCGACTCCGTCATCACCGCGATCCTCACCCACGTCCCCGTCCCCCGCTGAGGCGGCGACCATGGCTCTCACCGGACGAACCGCGCTACTCGCCGCTCTCGGCTCTCTCCCCGTCGGCATCCTCGGACCGAGCTGGGCCGGGATGCTCGCTGTCAATGCGCCTCTGTCACTAGCAATCCTGTGCGATTACGCCCTCGCCGCGCCAGTGCGAACGCTCCGATTCACTCGAAGTGGTGATACATCAGTTCGACTGGGTGACAGCGCAGAAGTCCATCTCACCGTCACCAACCCCTCGAGCCGCCCGCTGCGTGCCCACCTGCGCGACGCCTGGCCGCCCAGCAGCTGGCTGACCGGCACCGAGCACGCTGCGTCCCGGCACAAGCTCACCATCCCGGCCGGCGAACGGCGACGTCTCACCACGATCCTGCGCCCCACACGCCGCGGCGACCGCCAGGCGGAACGCATCACCGTCCGCTCATACGGGCCACTGGGCCTCGCGGGCCGCCAGGGCACCCACAGAGCTCCCTGGACCGTGCGCGTCCTGCCGCCGTTCACCAGCCGCAAGCACCTGCCGTCCAGGCTGGCCCGGCTGCGCGAGCTCGACGGCCGCACCAGCGTTCTGATCCGCGGCCAAGGCACCGAATTCGACAGCCTCCGCGACTACGTCCCCGGGGACGACACCCGGTCCATCGACTGGCGCGCCACCGCCCGGCAGACAAACGTCGCCGTACGCACCTGGCGGCCCGAACGTGACCGTCACATCCTCATCGTCCTCGACACCGGACGTACCTCTGCGGGCCGGGTCGGCGACGTCCCGCGCCTCGACGCCGCCATGGACGCAGCACTGCTCCTGACCGCGCTGGCCACGCGCGCAGGCGACCGCGTGGACCTGCTGGCCTACGACCGCCGTGTCCGTGCCCAGGTCCAAGGCCGCTCTGCCGGCGAGCTTCTGCCCGCCGTCGTCAACGCGATGGCTCCGCTGGAACCCGAACTCGTAGAGACCGATGCACGGGGCCTCAGCGCCGCGACACTGCACAGCGCTCCGCGTCGCTCGCTCATTGTTCTGCTCACCAGCCTCGACCCCGCGCCCATAGAAGAAGGGCTGCTGCCTGTGCTCCCTCAGCTCACGCAGCGCCACACCGTGCTTGTGGCCTCGGTCGCGGATCCCTATATCGAGCAGATGACCAAGAGCCGAGGCACCGTAGACGCCGTTTACGATGCCGCAGCGGGCACTCAGGCCCAGGCACAGCGCCGTCGCACCGCAGAACAGCTCCAGCGCCACGGCGTCACAGTCGTCGATGCCACTCCCGACAATCTGGCCCCTGCACTTGCGGATGCCTACCTGGCGCTGAAGGCGGCAGGGCGCCTCTAGAAAACGGAGGCGGCGTCTGCGGGGGGGCGGAATCGAGGCGCCGTCTTTTGGGCGCGGGCTGGAGTCGATGGGTCCTGAACGCAGGAATGCCCCGCACCAGAGGTGCGGGGCATTCCCACAATGATTGTTCGGCGGCGTCCTACTCTCCCACAGGGTCCCCCCTGCAGTAC